>NZ_VVIN01000008.1:0-94986 GCF_008711145.1 Arenibacter lacus | reverse complement strand
TAAATGGTAACGTCTACATCTCTTTCCAAGATAAAATCGCTCACATCCCTAGAATAGATATCTACGGTGGCGGAAAGCCGGTCCATCCCAAATTCAATACCAAAGTTGGTTTCGGCCTTCTCTTCCCATTTCAGGTCAGGGTTAGCGTCTGTTCTTTGGTTACTGCTTAATTTACCACCAGCTGGCTCATAAAGTGCTCTGGATAAGCCATTAGAGGCTGGTAGTGCGCCAGTTACACCGTATCCTACCCTAACTTTTAATAGGTCTACGTTATTAATGTTTAAATAACGGTTAAGGTCTGCTCCCAATCCAACAGCGGGAAAGGTAGCCCATCGGTTGTTTTCCCCAAACTTGGTAGAACCTTCGTGTCTTAGTGATGCATTAAAGAAAATTGCCCCGTCATAGGTAGCACTGAATCTTCCGAAAAAGGCGATAATTCTATCGTCTGGGCTGGCATTACTGTTAGCATTGATAAAGCCTGCATTTGCCAGATCCTGGGACCACTCCAACGCATTGATATATTCTATATCGTTGTTCGGGAAATCGCCCATTTCCAAGAAGTAATCGTACTGATTCTGTTGTTGCCACGAGTATCCACCCGTAAGGGACATGTCTACCGGACCTAAAAACTTCTTATAGGTACTATAAAGTTCAAATAATTTGAAATCGCGATTTTGTGTATATAGTCTAGCTAAACCCTTTCTGTTAGGACTGGTTGCATTTCCTCTAAAATGGGAAGTGGTTCTATAGTAATCCTGGTTGGTTAGTTTATTAGTCTGCTGGGAAATAAGTGCATTAACCTCCCAGTTATCCATGATATCGTAATTAAAATTGGCGCTATAGGTAAATTCGTTTCTAGCACCGTTGTTGGTATTTTGATTTACGATAGAGAGCGGGTTAAAGCTATCAAAGAGTCCCAAGGTTTCAAAGTACCCACCAAAGGAAGCCGAATCGAAGGGGAAGGGCGCATCTTTTCCAAAAATTGGTGCTGTTGGGTTGTACAACAATGCATACCGCAATGCCTCTTCATAGCTAAAATCACTTTTCCTATTGGTAAAGGATAGGTTGAAATCTATCTTTAACTTGTCATTAAAAGTAAGGGTCGATACACTCGCTCTGGTATTAAATTGCTTAAAACCAGATTCCCGCAAGATACCTTGAGAATCCCTAAAGTTTCCAGAGAACCTATAATTGGTCTTGGTATCGCCCCCAGAAATGGAGACGTTGTTTACCTTAGAGGTACCGTCCATAGTCACTAGGTCTAACCAATTATTTCTGCTTCCCAGGTCTACCCCACCGGCATTTACAAATTCGTCTGCAGACATTACGTCTACGTGGTTCGCAATGGTAGACAAGGCCAGGGAGCCTGAATAGTCTACGTTAACTTGGCCAGGGGTCCCTTTTTTGGTGGTCACCAAGATAACCCCACTAGATCCGCGGGTACCATAAATAGCAGCTGCAGAACCATCCTTTAAAACGTTTATGCTTTCAATATCCTTTGGGTCAACGTTATTAAGCGAGGATCCCACCACTCCGTCTATAACGATCAATGGGGAAGAGTTGGCCCCTACGGTAGAAACTCCACGTAGTCTGATGACCGCTTCTTCATTGGGGTTCCCCCCTTTATTGTAAATACTTAAACCTGCCACCTTACCTTGTAATAATTGCGAGGCATCGTTCACGGTTCCTTGGTTAAAATCCTCTGCATTTACTACCGTGACCGCGGAAGTAATTTCCTTTTTGGATTGGGACCCGTAGCCCGTGACCACAACTTCGTCCAATGCCTGTGCGTCTTCAGTTAATACTACATCGATGGTAGACTGCCCATTTACAGGAACCTCCACACTTAAATATCCAATGTAGCTGAAAACTAAGACTGCATCGCTGTCTACATTGCTGAGCGTATAGTTTCCATCAAAATCGGTTTGGGCACCGTTGGTGGTTCCCTTCACAATTACGCTGGCCCCCGGTAGAGGACCTTGGTCGTCAGTAACCGTACCGGTTACCTCTTGTGCCCTAGCAAACCCCAGACATAAAATTGCCCCGGCCAGCACAATACCCTTAAGTTGTTTGATTCTCATAAATAGTAAATTAAGTTTAGTTATTATTAATTGTTAAAGTTTTGTTAAATTCAAGAAAGGGCTTCCGTATCCATTTTACGCAAACGGTTTCGTGCCAGGAAGTTGTTTCCTAAATTTAACTGATTGGAAAAGTCTTTTAATGCTTACCAGTCCAATAAACTTCGTTCTTTAGGTGGTTAATCCTAAAGTTATGTTAACAAATATAACATAATTTGCCAATGCATACAATATGGGCGCGGATTGATATTTTTTTTGCCTTTATTTTTGCCGTGGTTGAATACTTATTTTAATTCATGAATTAACCTAGAATTCTTTTTTAATAGTATCTTTCACTCTTATATATTAGCCATAACAAGGAAAAAACAAGGTTTTGAAGAGAAAAATTACGCTTAAACACATTGCGCGAGAATTGGGGGTTTCTATTTCTACCGTATCCAAAGCGTTGAAAAACAGTGAGGAGATAGGAGCGGAAACCAAGGTGAAGATTCAGGCTTATGCCAAATTACACAATTACAAACCCAATAATATTGCGATTAGTTTAAAGAACAAACGAACCAAGAATATTGGGGTGATAATTCCGGATATCGTCCATCATTTTTTTACTACTGTATTTAGGGGGATAGAAAAATATGCCAACGGGAAAGGGTATAACGTAATTGTATGTCTGTCCGATGAGTCTTTTGACAAGGAAGTGATTAACATGGAGCTGCTGGCCAATGGAAGTATCGATGGTTTTATCATGGCCCTTTCTTCAGGAACCCAATTGAAGGGAGACTACACCCATTTAAAGGAAGTAACGGACCAAGGAATCCCATTGGTATTGTTTGATCGGGTGACCGATGAAATAACCTGTGATAAGGTGGTTATTAACGATAAGGAAGGGGCTTACCAAGCGGTAACAAAATTCATCAAGGATGGCAGGAAGAAAATAGCCTTGATTACTACCGATGAATATATTAGTGTAAGTAGAGATCGTACCGCGGGTTATAAACAAGCCTTATTGGATCATGATTTGGAGTTTGATGAGGAGTTGATTCTAAAGCTGCCTACTATGGAGATTGATGAAAACGCAATTGCTTCCTTTTTTAGTAATACGGAAGTAGATGCTGTCTTATGTGTAAATGAGGTGTTCGCTATTGCTAGTATGCGTTATGTAAAGGCCAAAGGGCATAACATCCCAGAAGATATTTCTTTCATTGGTTTTACGGATGGAATTTTATCCAAATACGCTAACCCAGGGCTTACTGCAGTGGCCCAGCACGGGGAGGAGATGGGAGAAATAGCTGCCCAAATGCTTATAGAAAAAATAGAGGTGGAGGTAGAGGAAGAAACCTATGTTACCAAGGTGTTAGCCCCTACCCTTATAGAAAGGGGATCTACCAGAAACAATAAAGTTTAAATTAAGATGTATAGAACCGGATTTATTTTCGATTTGGATGGGGTGATTGTAGACACCGCTAAGTACCATTATTTGGCCTGGAGAAAATTGGCTAATGAATTAGGTTTCGAGTTCACCGAGGAACAAAACGAACTCTTTAAAGGGGTAAGTCGGAAACGATGCCTGGAGATCTTGTTGGATATAGGGGGAATTACAGCAACTACCGAGGAATTTAACCGATGGATGGTAGAAAAAAACGAGGATTACCTAGCCTATATAGAAAAAATGGACAGATCTGAA
Organism: Arenibacter lacus; assembly: GCF_008711145.1. Classification (NCBI taxonomy): domain Bacteria; kingdom Pseudomonadati; phylum Bacteroidota; class Flavobacteriia; order Flavobacteriales; family Flavobacteriaceae; genus Arenibacter; species Arenibacter lacus. The sequence goes on along the minus strand of NZ_VVIN01000008.1, from coordinate 91,227 downwards.
ATACTGCCCAAGGTAGAAGAGGTGTTGTCCTATATTAAATTTAAGGGGATGCCCATTGCTTTGGGATCTGCTAGTAAAAATGCGATACCCATATTGGAAAAAGTAGGGCTATCCAGTTATTTTGAGGTGGTAGTAGATGGGAATCAGGTTACCAAAGCCAAGCCCGATCCCGAGGTGTTTTTAATGGCTGCAGAAAAATTAGGGGTTCCTGCCCAAAACTGTGTGGTTTTTGAGGATGCTGTTGCAGGATTGGAAGCAGCGAACAATGCGGATATGGTGAGCATTGGGATTGGCGATGCCCAAATCCTAACTGCTGCCGACCACGTTTTTAATAACTTTGAGGAGATGGATATTTCCTTTTTAGATAGGTTAATGCAAGAGGGTAATTAACTCCTTGGCCCAAGTTCCCTATAACACCCACCTTATATATCACCTTATGTATATGGGGTTTTTATTAATTGGAGCCTGAAATTTAATCAGAAGCTTCTAAGTAATTTTGCTATATGAACCAAGCTAAAAACCGTGATAACAATTCCGATACAGCAATGGAAAAGCGAAAAGTGGTAGTGTACCAAGTGTTCACCAGACTGTTTGGAAATAGCAATCCCCATAATAAACCCTGGGGGACTATTGCTGAAAACGGAGTGGGGAAATTTGCCCATTTCACAGAGAAGGCTTTAGGAGAAATAAAGGAGCTGGGCGTAACCCATATATGGTATACGGGAGTGCCTCATCATGCGTTAATAGGTGATTATACTGCCTATGGTATTTCTAAGGATGACCCGGAAATTGTTAAGGGCAGAGCGGGATCGCCCTATGCGGTAAAGGATTACTATAATGTAAATCCAGATTTGGCGGATGATCCAAGCAATAGGATATTAGAGTTTAAGGCCTTGGTAAAAAGGAGTCACGCTGCTGGCTTAAAGGTAATTTTGGATTTGGTGCCCAACCACGTTGCACGGAACTATGAGGGCAAAAACAACCCCAAAGGAGTGCTAGACTTTGGAGCGGAGGACAATAAGAGCGTGGAATATGATAGGGATAATAATTTTTATTACATCCCCAATGAGGTGTTCCAAGTTCCAGAATGGCGCAATGGATACCAGCCTCTGGGAGGTGAACCCTATGACTTAGGCGCGGATAAATTTGTGGAGAATCCGGCGAAATGGACCGGAAATGGTTCTAGGTTGGCGCAGCCCGATTTTAATGATTGGTACGAGACGGTAAAAATAAATTATGGTATCCGCCCCGATGGGACCAAGGATTTTGATTCCCTTCCCGAAGGATTCGATCAAAAGGATGTTTCGGAGCATGTTGCTTTTTGGAGCGAACGGGAGGTCCCTAATTCTTGGGTGAAATTTAAGGATATCGCCATGTATTGGTTAGATTTAGGGGTAGACGGTTTTCGGTATGATATGGCCGAAATGGTTCCGGTGGAGTTTTGGAGTTATTTAAACGCTACTATAAAAATGAAAAACCCCGAGGCCTTTCTGATGGCCGAGGTATACCAACCTCACCTGTACAGGGAGTATATTTTTAAGGGGAAAATGGATTACCTCTACGATAAGGTAGGTTTCTACGACGGATTAATTCCGATTATGCAGGGCTATGGGTGGACAGACCACATCCCCGTAGTTCATAAAGAGGTGTTGGATATTGAGCACCATATGCTCCATTTTTTGGAAAACCACGATGAGCTTAGAATTGCCAGTCCTGAGTTTTTGGGCAAGGCGCAATTGGCCAAACCTGGGATGGTGGTATCTGCTACCATTGGCACCTCGCCTACCATGATTTACTTTGGGCAAGAGGTGGGGGAGCCGGCCGCAGAAAGTCCTGGTTTTGGTTCTAAGGGGCGTACCTCCATTTTTGACTATGTGGGGGTGCCTCATTTTCAGCGTTGGACCAACCATGGGAAGTTTGACGGCGGACAGCTATCTTCCGTGGAAAGAGAGCTTCGAGACTTCTATAAAAAGCTTCTAAACTTTACTATTAATAGTAGCGCATTAATGGGGGAGTACCGTGATATCCATTTCTATAACAGGGATCATACCGAATACTATAACCATAGGGTGCTGTCGTATGTGCGCTGGTCCCAAGACGAAAAGCTAATTATTATTATTAATTTTGATGCCAACGATGGCTTCGGATTCGAGTTGAAAATCCCAGAGGAGATCACTAGGGAATGGGGACTTCAAGATGGTGAACACCACTTACGGGAACAATTGCAAAATGCTAAAGAAAGCACCTTGCGGGTGCTACATGGATTGGGGGAGTTTAGAGTGGATATACAACCCTTGGAATCGCAAATATTTAGAGTTTATTAATACCTATAGAATTGGATATATGAAGTTATCAACTACAGTGACAATTTTCTTGATCGCGCTACTAACCATAAGCTGTGAGAATATGAATACACCTTTAGTTATAGGACATAGAGGCGCCATGGGCCATGAGACCGAAAATACCTTGGCATCCGTTCAGAAAGCCTTGGATCTAGAGGTGGATATGATAGAAATTGATGTCTTTAAAATTAGAAGCGGGGAAATTGTGGTCTTTCATGATAAAACGGTGGAAAGGCTCACGGAGGGTACGGGAAAAATAGAAGACTATAATTATGAGCAACTTCAAGAGCTAACCCTTACAGGCGGGCACAAGATTCCTACCCTACAGGAAGTTATTAATCTCATGGATAAAAAGGCTCATTTAAATATAGAGCTAAAAGACGCCAATACGGCGGATAGGGTGAATTTTATAATCAATTATTATGTTCGGGAAAAAGGTTGGCCCTTAGACAAGTTTTTAATATCTAGCTTTAAATGGGAGGAACTAAGGCGCATGCGGACTCTAAACCCGCAGATTGGGATTGCTGTTTTAACGGATAAGGATCCTTTGCAAGCAATGGATATTGCTGCGGAATTGGGTGCCTTGGCAATTAACCCATACTATAAAACCCTTAGCTTAGAAAATGTAGATAAAATGCAAGAGGCAGGATTTAAGGTGTATCCTTATACTATTAATGAACCTGCGGATATAAAATCTATGAAGCAAATGGGCGTAGATGGCATTATTACTAATTATCCCGAACGCATAAATTAATGTACGACGTACTTATATTAGGAGGAGGAGCAGCCGGATTTTACGCGGCCATACATATAGCGGAAGCAGATCCAAAGCTAAAGGTGGCCATTATGGAAAGGGGCAAAGAAGTGCTGGGGAAAGTAAAGGTTTCCGGTGGAGGCCGTTGCAATGTTACCCATGCCGAGTTTGATCCTAGGGAACTTGTGAAATACTATCCTAGGGGAGAAAAAGAATTATTGGGGCCCTTCCACACTTATTGTAGCGGGGATACCGTGGCCTTTTTTGAAGAGAGAGGCATTTCCCTAAAAATAGAGGAGGATGGCCGTATGTTCCCTACCAGCAATTCTTCTCAAACTATTATAGATTGTTTAGTAAGTGAAACCGAACGCTTGGGGGTGAAGGTTTATAGGAATAGTTCGGTAACTGGGTTTGCCAAGCTCAAAGATGCCGCTCAGGATGCTAACGAAAGCTGGCAGGTGCAGACCATACGCGGCAACTATAGTGCAAAAAAACTTTTAGTTTGTACGGGTAGTAATCCCAAGATATGGGGAATACTACAAAAATTGGGACACTCCATAGTACCACCCGTTCCCTCCTTATTTACCTTTAATATAAAAGACGATAGAATCACCGGAATTGCCGGGGTAAGTACTCCCGCAAGAATAAATATAGTGCCTAGGAAAAGTCATCTAGATAAATTTCAGGCTGCCCTAAAAAAGCATGGGTTACAGCTTAGCGATTTAGAGACGGAGGGGCCTCTTTTAATTACGCATTGGGGGATGAGCGGTCCTGGAATCCTAAGATTGTCTGCCTGGGGCGCGTTGTTTTTAAGCGAACTGGACTATAGGTTTAGCATTCGTGTGAATTGGCTGCCCGCTTATCACGAAGGAGGGGTGCTTAAACAGCTTCAGCAAATAAAGGAAGTGGAAGGTAAAAAAACCGTGCTTCGTACCAAATGTTTTGCCCTTCCTAAAAGGTTGTGGAACAGTTTGGTAAAAGCCTCGGGGATTACGGAGGCCGATAAATGGGCCGACATCAAAAAATCCCAATTACAAGACCTAGCAAGGGAATTAACAGCTTGCCAGTTTCAGGTAAATGGCAAAAGTACTTTTAAGGAAGAATTTGTTACTGCAGGCGGAATTGACCTGAAAGAGATTAATTTCAAGACCTATGAAAGCAAACGAATACCCAATCTGTATTTCGCTGGGGAAATTATTAATGTGGATGCCATTACTGGCGGATTTAACTTTCAAAATGCGTGGACGGGTGCTTATATAGCTGCCCAGGGAATTGCAGAGAGTATCAACGCCTAATGTAGCGCCAACATCAATAAGCCTGCAAGGCTAGCCCCTACGATGGGGCCTATCACCGGAATCCAAGAATACCCCCAATCATTTCCTCCCTTGTCTTTCATGGGGATAAGGGCGTGTACAATTCGCGGTCCTAAATCCCTGGCCGGATTAATCGCATATCCCGTGGTGCCACCCAGGGAGAGTCCAATAGACCACACCAGAAAAGCTACAGGGAGTGCACCCAAGGAGCCTAAACCTATAGCGGTCCCTGTTTCGGTAATGGAAGCGTCCGTAAAATAGAGTACTACAAATACTAGGGCAAAGGTGCCTACTACCTCGCTAAGGAAATTAGATAAAGGGTTTCTAATGGCAGGAGCAGTGCAGAAAACTGCCCGTTTTAGTTCCTTATTCTCCGTTACCTCAAAATGGTCTTTGTACATTATCCACACAATAAACGATCCCAACATGGCGCCTATAAACTGCGCCAAGGTATACGATGGCACTAGGGCCCAATCAAATTTTCCTGCGACTGCCAACCCTATGCTTACGGCCGGATTTAGGTGGGCGCCACTATAGGGAGCGGCGACTACCACCCCTACAAAAACGGCAAGTCCCCAGGCAGTGGTAATTACCATCCACCCGTGGTCATTAGATTTGGTTTGGTTAAGAACTACATTGGCAACTACCCCGCCACCGAGAAGTATAAGAAAAAAGGTGCCGATTATTTCGGCAATAAATGGAGTCATACTAGCTTGGTTTTTCTATTTAGTTTTTTTGATCGGACCATACTTGCAAAGCTTCTACCGCCCTATGCCAGCCTTTAATAGTTTCTTCTATCTCTTGGCGCTCGGTACTGGGCTCAAAATTTGCATCGGTCTGCCAAATATCTTGAATTTCTTCTAAACTATCCCAAAATCCCACGGCTAATCCAGCAAGATATGCAGCTCCCATTACGGTGGTCTCTACTACTTTGGGGCGTACGGTGTTAGTATTTAGGACATCGGACTGTATTTGCATCAGTAAATTATTGACGGTAGCCCCACCATCTACCCGCAATTCCTTGATCTCTATGTTAGAGTCGGCCTCCATGGCCTTAAGAACATCCATGGTCTGAAAAGCGATGGCTTCTAAGGCTGCCCGAGCAATATGCGCATCGGTAGTACCACGGGTAAGTCCAAAAATAGTCCCCTTGGCATGTTGGTCCCAATAGGGAGCGCCCAATCCTGAAAAGGCTGGAACAAAATAAACGCCATCCGAATTATCTACGGAATTGGCCAATGCCTCGATTTCCGAGGATTTTTTAATGATTTTTAAACCGTCCCTTAGCCATTGCACCACGGCACCAGCAATAAAAATACTGCCTTCCAAGGCATAGTGGGTTTTGCCGTTAATTTGCCACGCAATGGTGGTAAGGAGATTGTGCTCGGAAACAATGGGTTTGTCTCCAATATTCATCAGCATAAAACAACCGGTACCATAGGTGTTTTTGGCCATTCCGGGTTTGGTACACATCTGTCCAAATAAGGCCGCTTGCTGATCACCAGCAATACCGGCAATTGGAATTTTGGAAGCAAAGAAATTGGGGTTGGTATGGCCATATAATTCGCTCGACTGTTTTACTTGGGGAAGCATGGATGCTGGAATGGTAAATAGCTCTAAGAGCTCTTGGTCCCATTCTAGACTGTTGATATTAAAAAGTAGGGTCCTAGAAGCATTGGTAACATCGGTAATATGGAGTTCCCCTTTGGTCATATTCCATATCAACCAGGTGTCTATGGTCCCCATTATAAGATCGCCTGCCTCCGCTTTTTCCCTAGCCCCTTCCACATGGTCCAAAATCCATTTTACCTTTGTGGCAGAGAAATAGGAGTCTATCACTAGCCCCGTTTTTTCTCGGATCATTTTAGATTTCCCCTGCTTTTTTAATTCGTCGCAATAGTTGGAGGTACGTTTATCTTGCCATACAATGGCATTGTAAACGGGGAGTCCGGTATTTTTGTCCCATACCACTACGGTCTCCCGTTGGTTGGTGATGCCTATAGCGGCAATATCGGAGCCATATATCGATTTTTTGGAGGTGGCTTCGGCGGCCATGCCTGCTTGGGACGACCAAATTTCAATGGGATCGTGTTCTACCCATCCGGGCTTGGGGAAATATTGGGTAAACTCCTTTTGTGCAACCGAAACAATGTTGCCCTTTTTGTCGAAAACAATAGCCCGGGAACTGGTGGTGCCCTGATCTAAAGCTAAAATATATTTTGCCATATGGGGGATTTCTAATTGAATAAAGGGCTTAAGATAATAAATTAAGTAAATGGTTCTTAATAAGTAAGGACAATATTGGAAATAGGGCTGTTACACCTGCTGTTTTAAAGGAATCCCAATGGTTGGTTAGGATCCTTATTTTATGCGAAGGTATATTCCGCACCTTATGGTTAAGGCAGTAATAATCGGGATGTGGAGTTTTTCGCTACCTGCTCTTAGTATTAAAAGACTTTCATATAAGGAGTTTGAAACCTTATAGGTGTTCGGGTTTACTACTCACCAAATGGTTCCTTGGCTACCGATGCCCATGCACTGACCCCGCGTTAGCTATTGCAGCGGCATCCTTTTTTGTATTTGGGGAGTTGGGCAAGGCTTCCCAAACCGGGTAGGTATTGCCGCTATGGGACAAGGACAAAAAAGATATAGCGGAAAGAGCGACCCGTTAGGGGAACGCCCACAAAAAAATAGCTCAGCACTAATCTTTTGGGGGATTATAACTAATAGCAATTGAAGCTGTATTTGGTGAAGGCTGCTCTTGCGCAAAAAGGAAGCTTACTGCGCACTTGTTGCCGATCACTGATCAATTCAACTCCCAAATCTTGTAGTTGAGAACCGTAGCAAAGCAAACCCATAGTAAATACGGGATTAAAAGATAGGCGGCCGTTTTATTCACCACTTTAAACCATTTTATGGTGAAAATTAGCAGCACCAAGAGGGTGATGATCACGAGCAGGGCGCCAAAAGTGTTATTGAATCCGAAGAAAATAATGCTCCACAGGGCATTGAATAAGAGTTGAATGCCAAAATGATAGAGGGCGGTTTTTACCCAAATATGATAAAAGCCTTTAGCCCATACGATGCCTGCGGCTATGCCCATTAAAATGTACATCAAGGTCCAGACAGGGGCAAATATCCAGTTAGGAGGATTAAACCAGGGTTTGTTCAGTTCAACATACCACTCGTTTACCGAGCTTTGGGTAGCAAAGCTAGATAGAAACCCGACCAAAAGACAAATGGCCACGGAAATTCCTATATACTTGTATCGGTTTTTCAAACGCTGGTTGTTATTCGGTCTAAATTAATAATTTATTTTAACAGCAACTAGGGCAACACACCTTAAAACCTATCTTTGTACAAATTTTTTGGATTATGAGGGAAAAAGATTTTGTTGCGGGCGAGTACTCGGGCCCCTTTTTGGATGGAAAAGTTACCTACCGTTCTCCAAGCAATATTGCCTTGGTGAAATATTGGGGTAAAAAGGAGCATCAGGTGCCGGCCAATCCGTCGGTAAGTTTTACCCTAGATACCAGTGCTACCACTACCACGCTTAGCTATACCAAGTTATCCGCCCCAGGAAAAGACTTCTCTTTTGAGCTGCTTTTTGAGGGCAAGCCCAAACCCGATTTTAAGCCTAAAATCCACACCTTCTTTTCTAGGATAGCACCCTATATGCCCTTTTTAAAATCGTATCATTTTGAAATAGAAACCTCTAATTCTTTTCCACATAGTAGCGGAATAGCCTCTTCTGCCAGCGGGATGTCTGCCTTGGCGTTATGCCTTATGCACCTAGAGAAGGAATTGCAACCTGGGATGGACGAGAATTACTTTAAAACCAAGGCATCCTTTTTAGCCAGATTGGGCTCTGGTAGTGCAGCAAGGAGTATAACGGGGCCATTGATGCAATGGGGGCAGCACCAGGATACGGAAGGCAGTTCCGATCTATATGCCATCACCTATCCCCATAAAATTCATGAGGTTTTTGAAGGGTATCAGGATACCATTCTCTTAGTGGATAAGGGACAGAAGCAGGTAAGTAGTACCGTGGGGCATAATTTAATGCACGGCCATCCCTTTGCCGAGCAGCGATTTAAGCAGGCGCATGACAATTTATCGGAATTGAGACGGGTGTTTGCAGAAGGAGACCTTCCCAAATTTATAGAAATTGTAGAGAGCGAGGCCCTGACCCTCCATGCAATGATGATGAGCAGTTTACCGTATTTTATGTTGATGAAGCCGAATACCCTTCATATTATCAATAAAATATGGGAATTTAGGGCTGCAACCAAACTGCATGTCTGCTTTACCTTAGATGCAGGGGCTAATGTGCATGTGTTGTATCCGGCCTCCGAAAAAGAAGTTATTTTGCAGTTTATTAAGGATGAGTTAATTGTATATTGTGAAAACGGGCAGTATCTTTGCGACCAAATCGGGAAAGGCGCCGTTGAGCTTTAAAAGATTGATATAGTTAAAGTTAAGGAAGTGGGTGGTAGGCTATTGTATCCCATGCAGGGGTAAGAGACCCTTTGGTAGCTGGCCCCACACCCTATTTAATTGTAAAATTATTAGTAACTTAATAGAATGAAAGGACCACTATTTTACTCTAAGATCCTGCTTTTTGGGGAATATGGAATCATAAAAGATTCCAAGGGACTCTCCATACCGTATAATTTCTATAAGGGAGCATTAAAGGCTACCAATAAAGATACCGAACAAGCAAAGAAATCGAACGCCAGCCTGGTAGCATTTGCCCAGTATTTGGAAAAGATGCAGGAGGAGAATGCAGATTTGGTGCGTTTTGACCTGGAGGCCCTAAAGCGCGACTTGGAGGAGGGGATGTATTTTGACAGCTCCATTCCACAAGGATACGGAGTAGGAAGTAGTGGGGCATTGGTTGCTGCCATCTACGATAAATACGGGATCGATAAGATTACGGTCTTGGAAAATCTTACACGTGAAAAACTTCTGAAGCTAAAAGCTATTTTCGGGAAGATGGAATCCTTTTATCATGGAAATTCCTCGGGCTTAGATCCTCTAAACAGTTACTTAAGCCTTCCCATCCTAATAAACTCCAAGGATAATATTGAGTCTACCAGTATCCCATCCCAAAACCTAGATGGTAAAGGAGCCGTATTCTTATTGGATAGCGGTAGTATTGGTGAAACTGCGCCCATGGTGAACCTGTTTATGGAGCAAATGAAGCAGGAAGGGTTTAGGACCATGCTTAAAAATCAGTTTATAAAACATACGGACGCCTGTGTGGAAGACTTTATCACAGGTAATATTAAAAGCCTTTTTGGAAACCTAAAACAGCTATCCAACGTAGTGCTAGATAATTTTAAGCCCATGATTCCCGTAGAGTTTCATAAGTTGTGGAAACAGGGCATAGAGAGCAATGAGTACTACCTAAAATTATGTGGTTCCGGTGGCGGTGGCTACATCTTGGGATTCACGGAAGATATCCAAAAGGCTAGGAAGGCACTAAAAGACTATAAATTAGAAGTAGTTTATAACTTCTAAGATGCCCAGCTATGCTTAGTAGAAAAAATAAGCTCTTACTGTTAAAGTTTTTGAGCTTGTTTTCCGTTATTCGTGGTTATAACATCCTAATGATAGTGTTGGCCCAGTACTTGGCCTCCATTTATATTCTTGCTCCAGACCTACCCCTTAAGGAGGTGGTCCTAGATATAAATCTCTTTGTTTTAGTAGTGGTGTCTGCCTTGGTGATTGCAGGAGGATATATCATTAATAACTTCTACGATGCGGAGAAGGACCTTATTAATAAGCCAAGGAAAAGTATGTTAGACCGCCTGGTGAGTCAGCGTACCAAACTCACCACTTATTTTGTGCTTAATTTTCTCTCTGTTTTTTTTGCTAGTTATGTGTCCTTTAGGGCGGTGTTGTTTTTTTCGGCCTATATTTTCGGAATCTGGTTTTACTCCCACAAACTAAAAAAGGTAGCATTTTTAGGGAATTTTGTATTTGCTACCTTGGCTATTGTGCCATTTTTTGCGGTTTTCGTGTACTACAAAAACTTCGATACCGTAATTTTTGTGCATGCACTCTTTTTGTTTTTATTGATCTTGGCCAGGGAAATCGTAAAGGATCTGGAAAACATTGCCGGGGATTTGGCCCAGAACTACAAGACCATTCCAATTTTGCACGGGGTGGTTTTTTCCAAAGCCTGCATTACTATCCTTATGGTGCTTACTCTAGTGCCTTCCGTTTTATTGATTAGGTACTTTGATGTAGGCTATATGTACCTCTACTTTATTGCTTGTATCTTTTTTCAGATTGGATTTTTGGTATTGTTGAGCAAAGCCACCACCAAAAAGCATTTTGTTTGGCTGCATGCTATTTTAAAGTTGATTATTATAACCGGGGTTTTTAGTATCTTGTTGATCGATATAGATCTTGTTTTAAATAGAATTATACACTAAGCGCGAATTAGGGAAGCATTCTCACGGTGATACAGTTTCCTTGTATTACCTTTGTATCAAATTAATTAAGTATGAGTAGGTCAAGTTCAAGGGACGATAAGAAGGCATCAGGAAGACAGGGTGGTAACTATCGGAAGAAAAGTTACGCCAGGGGTAATTCTCCTATAAAGAAAAAGAATGATCCAAAACCGCCCTCCGATCCCAATGTGATGAGGTTGAATCGATATGTGGCCAATAGTGGTGTGTGCTCTCGTAGGGATGCAGACATCTATATTGCTGCCGGGAGTGTTACGGTAAATGGGAAACCCATTACAGAAATGGGATATAAGGTAAAGCTCACCGATGAGGTGAAGTTTGATGGACGCTTATTGAATCCGGAAAAAAGAGAATATGTGCTGTTAAACAAACCGAAGGATTTTGTAACCTCTTCCAAGGATGAGTACGGGAGGAGAACCGTTTCTTCATTAATTACGCAAGCCTCCAAAGCTAAACTGACCCCCATAGGGAAAATGGATAAAACCACTACGGGGCTATTGTTGTTTACCAATGACGGGGAGATGCAAAAAAGGCTTACCAAACCCAAAAACGGGCTTCGGAAAATATACCATGTGGAGCTCAATAGAAACCTTAGGGGAGAAGACCTCCAGAAAATCAAGGAGGGGGTTATGGTAGACCAGAAAATAGTGCGTGTAGATGATATCAGTTATATAGATAATTCCCCCAAAAAAGAAATTGGTATAGAGCTTAGAAGTACGCGTAGTAAAATTGTACAACGTATTTTTGAGGAATTGGAATACGAGGTGGTTAAATTAGATCGTGTGGTTTATGCCGGTCTTACCAAAAAAGATTTGCCTCGTGGACATTGGAGATACCTTACCAAGCAGGAAGTAATCAATCTAGGTATGATCAATTAAAAGTTTATTGAGTTCGTAAAAATGCCCTTGAGACTATCTCAAGGGCATTTTTATTTTATACAGCCTTATTTTATCTGGAATGTAAGGAGAAATTGCCCACAAGAAATAAATACATATCTTGCGTGCATGAAAAAATTCCTTATTATTTTGTTGGCAGTACCGCTCCAGATGATGGCGCAGGAGGTGCCTGGATCCGTAGCCTTTTGGAATACCTTAACTACCCATTGTGGCAAAGCCTATGAAGGCGAAATTATTGCCGGTGGTAAAGCCGGGGATGGTTTTACAGGAGAGAAATTGGTGATGCACGTACGTGCCTGTGGCAAAAACGAACTTAGGATACCTTTTTTTGTAGGCGAGGACAAATCTAGGACCTGGGTACTTACCATGGATGAGAATAATCTAATTCAGTTAAAACACGACCATAGGCTTCCAGACGGGACCGATGATGAGGTGACGATGTACGGCGGACGTAGTACGAATACTGGATTGGCAGACATTCAATTTTTTCCTGCAGATCAGTTTACCTCTAACTTAATTGCCTATGCTTCCAATAATGTGTGGTGGATTACGGTGGACGATACTTCCTTTACATACAATTTGAGGAGAATAGGGACGGATCGGTTTTTTTCCGTGAAGTTTGACCTAACGAAGGAAATTGCAACTCCCGGGGCCCCTTGGGGAAGCGAGGAATAAGCTATAGGGTTTCTCAAAATTCCGAAGCAATCATAGCATGGAGCGATTGGTTGTAGGGGACTTTGCTTAGGCCTGATTATTTTCATAATCTTGTTGGTATACTAACTGCCATCTAATAAATAGTTTAGCAAGGATGAAGGAAACATTTGCGACCAAGATTATAAGGTTTAATAAAGAACTCAACTTTTCCCAAGATTTGTATAAGGGAATACAAGTGATGAACCCTTTTCAGGATAACCCCGAAATCCTAGAAATCACAGAGGCTTTTTACGGTAAATTCTATAATGATACCCATAAAAGGAAGCTGATTGTTGGTATAAACCCTGGAAGATTGGGTGCTGGGATCACAGGAATTCCTTTTACAGATTCTAAAAGGCTCAAAGAGGTGTGCGATATTGATATAGCCTCGGTAAACAGTCATGAACCTTCTTCGGTCTTCGTATACGAGGTAATTGAAGCCTATGGGGGCGTAGAACGCTTCTACGGGGAGTTTTTTATCAACTCCATGTTTCCCCTTGGGTTTATCCAACAAAACGCCAAGGGCAATTGGGTAAATTGTAACTATTACGATTACCCAGCGTTGTTTGAGCAAACCAAGCCATTTATTGTAGAGAATCTTAAAAAGCTGCTTGCCATGGGAGTGGATACTTCCAATTGTATTGTACTGGGAAAAAAAAATGCAAAGTACTTGAAGGCTATCAATACCCAGGAAAAGATATTTGATACGGTTACGGTCTTAGATCATCCCCGGTATATTGTGCAATACAAATCCAAGGAGAAAGAAAGATACCTTACCGAGTATCTATTGGCATTGCAATAGACCTTTCACTTATTGGAAATAAGCTTTAAAATAAAATGCCCCTCTGGCCAGAGGGGCATTTTAAGTGTATGTTGGTCTTTGCTTTAGTACAAAGGGATATGGTTAGGATATCCGATCCATTTTTCTACGGATGTCTGCCAAGCATAAATTCCCCAAACTTCCCTTATGGGTGTGTTTTATATCTTTCTTGGGGGAGAAAGTTCCTTCATTGATTTCCTTCCCCATTTTTTTATAGGCGTCCCTAAACGGAACTCCGCTCAACACCAATTCGTTTAATGTGTCTACACTAAATAGATAATCGTATTTAGGGTCTTCTAAAATGGAGTGGTTTACCCGTATCTCGCGCAAGCTAAAAGTGAGGATTTCCAAACAGGCTTTAAGGTCTTGGATGGCGGGGACAATGACCTCTTTTACTAGCTGAAGGTCCCTGTGGTAACCACTAGGTAGGTTATTGGTGATAAGAATTAATTGGTTGGGCACCGCCTGTAGTTTGTTGCACTTCCCCCGAACCAGTTCAAAAACATCCGGATTCTTTTTATGCGGCATAATGCTACTGCCTGTAGTAAGTTCGTCCGGAAAGGAAATAAAGTTAAAGTTTTGGCTCATATAGAGGCAGATATCCATTGCCATTTTAGACAAGGTGGCGGCCACGTTGCTCATTCCAAAAGCTGCCGCTTTCTCTACCTTACCCCGTCCCATTTGTGCAGAGACTACATTGTATTTCATGCTTTCGAAACCCATTTCTGCGGTGGTGAAATCGCGGTCTATGGGGAAAGAACTGCCGTAACCGGCGGCACTTCCCAGCGGATTTTGGTCTGCTACTTTATACGCTGCATCCACAAAATATAGGTCATCAATCAAACTTTCCGCATAGGCAGAAAACCATAGTCCAAAAGAAGAGGGCATCGCAATTTGTAAGTGCGTATAACCTGGGAGTAGCACGGTTTTGTATTTGTCGGCCAAATTTAATAGGAGGTCAAAGAGGACTTTTACTTCGCTCTTTATTTCCGCTAGTTCGGTTTTAAGGTAGAGATGCATGGCTACCAGCACTTGGTCGTTCCTAGATCTTGCGGTATGGATTTTTTTACCCGTATTGCCCAGCTTCTTGGTAAGCACATACTCTATTTTGGAATGCATGTCCTCAAAATTGTCTTCAATGACAAACTTTCCCTTTGCGATGGTTTTTGCAATATTGTCTAGTTCCCGTACCAGGTCATCCGTTTCCTTTTGGGTAAGGAGGCCAATTTTCCCCAGCATTTTGGCATGCGCCTTAGAGGCGATTACGTCGTATTTTGCGAGTAGTAGGTCTAACTCCCTATCGTTCCCTACTGTAAAGTGATCAATTTTCTTGTCCGTGCTAAAGCCTTTGTCCCAAAGTTTCATTTTCTATGTATTTACTTCCCCTAGGTGGGAAACTGTTTAGTGTTGCTTGCTATATTCTCTTTTTGCTCACCACTTGGGTGAATCCCAACAATCCTATTAGTATCCGTAGAGCGTTAGTTGTTATCTATTAGAAACCCCTTCAGAATCTTGATATATAGGTCTATTCCCTCTTCTATTTCGCTAAGATAAATAAATTCGTCCGCAGAGTGGGAGCGGGTACTGTCCCCTGGTCCCAATTTTAGGGATTGGCAATATAAACAAGCCTGATCCGAAAGGGTAGGGGAACCATAAGTCTTTCTGCCCAATGCCAATCCAGACTGTACCAAAGGATGGTCTTTAGCGATGGAGGAAGAATTTAAGCGTAAGGATCTTGGGGTCATCTCACAAGGGGCTTCGGCCGCTAAAATATCCGCAATTTCCTGATTGCTATAGCGGTCGTTTACCCGAACGTCTATCACCAGGTCTACATGCCCTGGTACTACGTTATGCTGATTGCCAGCTTTTATTTGGGTTACCGTTAGTTTTACCTCCCCTAATACTTCGGATACCTTGGGAAATTTATAATCTTTAAACCACTGAAGCACCTCTATGGTATTGTAGATGGCATTGTTGTTATTAGGATGTGCGGCATGTGAAGGGGTGCCGTTTACCTTACCATCAAAAACTACCAATCCTTTTTCGGCGATGGCCAATTGCATCAGTGTAGGTTCCCCTACAATAGCTACGTCAATTTTTGGAAGAAGGGGTAGCATACTGTTAAGTCCATTAGGTCCGGAGCTTTCTTCCTCTGCCGAGGCAACTATTATTACGTTGTGGCTTAGGTTTTCCTTGTCGTAAAAGTGGGTGAAAGTTGCCAATAGAGATACTAGGCAGCCCCCGGCATCGTTGCTTCCAAGTCCGTATAGCTTGCCATCTTCCACATGCGGATTAAAAGGGTCTCTGGTATAGGCAGAATTGGGTTTAACCGTGTCGTGGTGCGAATTTAACAGGAGGTTGGGCTTGTTGGCATCGTAGTGTTTGTTAAAGGCATAAACGTTGTTTTTCTCCCTTTTAAAAGGGATGTTAAAATCGCTTAACCAATTTTCAATGGCCGCAGCTGTCTTATCTTCTTCGGAGGAAAAAGACTGAATGCCGATCAACTGATGCAGTAAATCAATGGCTTTTTCCGTTCGTTGTTTTTGATCCATAGTTATTTATAAGGTAATTGTGGTATACAAGCTGGCATCTGGGGCTAACATGCTTATATCCCCAATGCACACCTTGCCTACACTTTTGTGAAGCGCATGAAAACAATTTTCCAATTTAGGAAGCATGCCATCCGCTATAATATTCTTTTCCAATAATTCTTGATAGTTGCCAGGTTCCAGGTGTTTTACCACGGAATCCTCGTCCGAGATATCCATTAAAACTCCTTTTTTCTCAAAGCAGTAATAGAGGGTGGTGTCATACGCATCGCTCATTCCAATAGCAACTTCCGAGGCAATGGTGTCTGCATTGGTATTTAAGAGCTGCCCTTCCCTATTATGGGTGATGGCGCAGAAAACCGGCGTAAAGTCGGCTTGTAGCAATTGATAGATGGCCAAAGTATTTACTTCTTCCACATCCCCGGCAAATCCGTAGTCTATATCTTTAACGGGGCGTTTTACCGCTCGGATGGTATTGCCATCTGCCCCGCTTAATCCTATAGCATTGGTGCCACGGGCTTGTAATTTGGCAACAATATTTTTATTGGCGAGTCCGCCATAAACCATCGTAATTACCTTTAGGCCTTCGGCATCGGTTATACGCCTACCGCCCACCATTTTAGAGGTTATCCCCAATTTATCTGCAAGTTGGGTGGCCAGTTTTCCGCCTCCATGTACCAATATTTTTGGACCTTGCATGGCCGAAAAGGCATCGAGGAATTTATGTAGCTCCCCTTCGTTTTCTATAACGTTCCCTCCAATTTTTATAATGGATAATTTCTTTTTCATAAGCCTTTACCTACTTCTCCCACGGGAGAAATAGGGGTGTTTTAGTGAATGTTACTACTTCATATAGACCGGTATGGGTCCGTTAGTTTAGCTGTCTAAGCCCTTTAAGAGCTTTTTTAGCACTATTTGTGCTGCATAGGTCCTGTTATTGGCCTGTTCTATAACTAAGGATTGATTACCATCCAATACCTCGTCTGCGACTATAACATTTCTTCGTACCGGCAGGCAGTGCATAAATTTTGCTTTACCCAACTTCTTGGAGGTGATAGTCCAGTTCTTATCCTGGTTTAACACCTTTCCATAATCTTGGTAACTGCTCCAGTTCTTTACGTATACGAAATCGGCATCTTCCAATGCCTTGTCCTGGTCGTATTCAATCTTCGTATTCTTGGTGATTTCAGGGTTTAATTCATATCCTTTGGGGTGGGTGATCACAAAATCGGCCTCCTGCAACTGCATCATTTCCACAAAGGAATTTGCTACGGCATGGGGGAGTGCTTTTGGATGAGGCGCCCAAGATAGTACCACCTTGGGTCTTTTTTCGGGTTTGTTTTCCGAAAGGGTAATGGCGTCTGCCAAAGCCTGTAAGGGATGGCCAACAGAGCTTTCCATATTAATAACCGGGATTCCAGCATATTTCTTAAAGCCATTGAGTACTATTTCGGCTTCGTCCTGTTCCTTGTCCGTTAGGCTTGGGAAAGCGCGTATGGCTACCAAATCACAATACTGGGCCACTACTTGTGCAGCTTCCTTAATATGTTCGGAAGTTCCCTGATCCATTACCGTACCGTCCCCATATTCCAGGGCCCATCCTTCACTGCCAAAATTCATTACCATCACTTCCAATCCAAGGTTTATTGCTGCCTTTTGGGTACTGAGGCGGGTTCTTAAGCTGTTATTGAAAAATAACAGGCATATGGTTTTTCCAGCACCCAGTGCTCGGTGTTGCAAGGGTGCCGCTTTAAGGGATTTCGCTTCTTCTACCCATTGGGGAAGCGAGTCTATGTCTTTTAAGGATAAAAAATGTTGCATGTGTTTATTTTATAGTGGTAAAAGCTGTTTTGTTTTCTATGGCATCTATAATGAAATGATCCTTGAGGCCATTTACGATCCAGGTTTCTATATTAGCCTTATGTGCAATGGTGGCAGCTTCTATCTTAGATTGCATCCCTCCGGTTCCATGGGAGGAAGTGGAGTGATTTACTTCTTTACTGAGGTCAGACAGACTATGGACCTGTCTAATGGTCTTGGGATCCTTGTTGTCCAAGGATTCCTTGGTGTAAATTCCGTCCGTATTGGTGGCAATAATCAATAAGTCGGCCTTTATCAGGGCCGCAGTGAGCGCTGCCAGCTTATCGTTGTCCCCAAATTTTATCTCGTCCGCTGCCACGGTATCGTTTTCATTGATTATCGGGATAAAATTATTGGCTACCAATATATTGATGGTGTTGCAGATATTCTCCCTGGAGATTTCCCTTTCAAAATCTGAATAGGAAAGCAGGCACTGGGAGGTGAAAAGCCCCAATTCCCTAAAATTCTCCTGAAAAATGCGCATTAGGTGAGGTTGTCCAATGGAGGCCAAGGCTTGTTTAACGGTTATCTCCTGCCCATTGTGTTCTAGTTTTACAAATTGTTTGGCGGCTGCAATGGCACCAGAACTCACGATGATAAACTCGTATTGGTCACTTAGTTGGGCAATTTGTCGCCCAATATCCTCAATTTTTCCCCGTGAAATGTGATCGGTTTCCTTGGTGAGGGTGTTGGACCCAATTTTCAATAATATCCTTTTTCGTTTCATGTGCTTGCTTTTTAACCGATTCCCTTTAAGGGTGATGGTGCCGGGCAGGGCATGGGGTGTGCCCAATGCGTTATGCCATCTGCCTACAATTCTTTTTTCAGGGCTTCAAAAAATACATCTAAATCTCCCTTGGTTATATTGAGTGCAGGTAGTATTCGCAATACGTGTTTGTCACTGGCCCCACCAGTAAACATACGTTGGTTGTGAATTAGTTTCTTTCGCAGTTCTGCCACCTCAAAATCAAATTCTAATCCCAACATCAGTCCCATGCCCTTTACCTGTTTTACTTGTGGGATGGTTGCGGCCTTTTGCTTAAAATATTCATAGAGGAGAGCCGAATTTTCAATGAGCTTCTCTTCTTCCAATACCTCTAAGACCGCCAAGCCTGCAGCGCAGGCCAAATGGTTTCCTCCAAAGGTAGTACCTAAAAGTCCATAGGAGGCTTTAATACTTTCGTGGATTAGCACGCCACCAATAGGAAATCCGTTCCCCATTCCCTTGGCTATGGTAATGATATCTGGTTGTATGTTGAAGTGTTGAAAGGCAAAGAATTTACCACTTCTACCGTAGCCACATTGTACCTCGTCCGCGATGAGAAGCACTTGGTGCTCCTTACAGAGTTTAGCGATGTTTTCATAGAATTTGGGCGATGGCATATCTAAACCACCTACCCCTTGAATGGTTTCTATAATTACGGCACAGACATCCCCTTTGCTGATTTCTGTGATAAACGCCTGCAAATCATCAAAGGGAAGAATGGTAGCTTTCTGCTGTTTGTTGATGGGGGCATTTATTTTTTCATTGTCGGTGACTGCAACTGCTGCCGAAGTACGACCGTGAAATCCATGTTTAAAAGAAATGACCCTGGTTTTCCCATTTTGGAAGGAGGCTAGTTTTAAGGCATTTTCGTTGGCCTCTGCACCAGAATTGCAAAGAAAGAGATTGTAATCCTCGCAATTGGAAAGGCTGCCTAATTTGGCGGCCAGCTCTTTTTGCAGCGGGTTTTGCACCGCGTTGCTGTAAAATCCTATTTTATCTAGTTGGTCTTTTAACCGAGTGATATACGTGGGGTGGGCGTGTCCTATGGAAATTACAGCATGACCTCCATAAAAATCCAAATAGTCCTGTCCCTTATCATCGGTAACTACAATTCCCTTTGCTTTAACCGGGGTTACATCATAAAGGGGGTATACATCAAATAATTCCATTTCTTTTACTACTTATTGTCTGCTGGTGCATATATCCACCAGCATATTTGTTATAGGATTAATCCTTTTTAATTTCATTTATTTTATCAAATGAAGCTACAATTCCCCTAATTAAGGAGGAACTAAGGCCTTGGTGTTCCATTTCGTTAAGTCCGGAAATGGTACATCCCTTTGGGGTGGTCACTTTATCTATCTCGGACTCTGGATGGCTTTCCGACTCTATTAATAGGCTTGCCGCCCCGTTACACGTATGCATGGCCAGTTCTTGTGCTTCTTTGGCATCAAAGCCCAACTGTATGGCGCCTTGGGTGGTTGCACGTATCAGTCGCATCCAGAAAGCGATTCCACTGGCGCAGATTACGGTGGCAGCTTGCATCTGTTCTTCGGGAATCTGGAGGGAATGCCCCATTCTGTTGAAAATAGTTTTGGTGAGGTCTATGCGCTCTTTTCCTTTTTCGTTGCTACAGATACAAGTCATAGACTTCCCAACGGAAATAGCGGTGTTTGGCATGGCTCTAATGATATAGTGGTTAGACCCAATAATTTCTTCCATTCTGGCAATACTGAAACCGGTAATGGTTGAAATAACCACATGCCTTTCCGTAAGAAGGTCCTTTACCTCCGATAGGATTTTCGCAAAGTGCCCTGGTTGTACGGCAAATATCAAAACGTCGGCTTTGGAAACGGCTTCTTTGTTATCGGAAGTGATAAGAACGTTGTCATAGCTTTCAAATTCCTTAAGATCGGCCAAATTTCTCTTGGTGAGTACCATGGAGGTGGCTCCATTGGTGCTCAAAATACCGTGGGCAATGGATATTCCCAAATTTCCCGCTCCAATTATGGCTATTTTCATTTCCTCTTATTTTAGGTTGGTCCGATAGGAGCGCCTTTCCATGGCGACCTTTCGTGAAAAGTTTGATTTATTGGTCTTAAAAAGAGCTCGTTTAATGATAAAATCCTAAACGAGCCCTTGGTTTTATGTTATTAAAATACGCCTGCCTTTAATTGCAAGCCGGCATCTTCTTCCCATCCGAAGGCCAAATTCATGTTTTGCACTGCTTGCCCAGACGCTCCTTTTAATAGGTTGTCCAAGGCAGAGGTAATTAAAAGGGTGTTGTTGTGCTTGTGCAAATGAAGGTGGCATTGGTTGGTATTTACCACTTGTTTTAGATGGATGTTTTCTTCCGTAACCTGGGTAAAGGCAGCCTCTTTATAAAAATCGGAATATAGCTTATAGGCTTCTTCCAAGCTTCCGTTGAATTCCGTATAAGCGGTTGCTAAAATCCCTCTGGTAAAGTTCCCTCTATTAGGTAAGAAGAACAATTCTCCGGTGTCTTTCTGCAAGCTGTGCAGGCTTTCCTCTATTTCCCCAAGGTGTTGATGCGTAAAGGGTTTATACCAAGATACATTGTTGTTTCTCCAGCTAAAATGAGCGGTTGGGGCAAGGCTGGCTCCTGCACCGGTACTTCCTGTAACGGCATTAATATGGACAGGCTTATTTAATAACTCTGCCTTTGCCAATGGCAACAAGGCCAATTGAATGGCAGTAGCAAAGCAACCTGGATTGGCAATGTATTTTGCAGATTTAATTTCCTCCTTCTTAAGTTCTGGAAGCCCATATATAAAGGTCTTTCCATCCAAGAGGGCATCTTCGGCCAACCTAAAGTCATTGCTGAGGTCTATAATTCTGGTATCCTCGGAAAAAGGGTTTTCTTTTATAAATTTAGTGGAGTTCCCATGTCCTAAACATAGAAAAACGACATCTACATCCGGATTTACCGTTCCTGTGAAGCTAAGATCCGTGGTGCCCAAAAGGTCAGGATGGGCAGTAGTTATTTTTTTATCGGCTCTCGTGGTACTATAGACGAAGTCTATTTTTGCTTTGGGATGGTTTAAAAGTATTCTAATAAGTTCCCCGCCGGTATACCCCGATCCTCCTATAATTCCTACCTTAATCATCTTGTTGATTTACGTGATTGTATATTTTTCCAGGATTGGATAGTATTTTAATAAATCCTTTGGCATCCTCTGCCGTCCAACCTTCATTCATTTCCCCATAACTGCCAAAAGAGGCG
Organism: Arenibacter lacus; assembly: GCF_008711145.1. Taxonomy (NCBI): domain Bacteria; kingdom Pseudomonadati; phylum Bacteroidota; class Flavobacteriia; order Flavobacteriales; family Flavobacteriaceae; genus Arenibacter; species Arenibacter lacus. The sequence goes on along the minus strand of NZ_VVIN01000008.1, from coordinate 69,511 downwards.
TTCATTAAATCGTGGGGAGAGGAGATTCCATCCAATTCAAATCTATACGGGTGAAGCGAAACAAAAACATCCCCGGATACATTTCTCTGGGTATCCGTAAGGAAGGCCTCTATATTTCGCATTACCTCGTCCATGTAGTTTCCTTCGTGCAATAACATGCCATAGAAACTGCCTTGTTGTTCTTTTTGATATTGTTGCCATTTGCTTAGGGTATGTTTTTCCAACAAATGGTGGGCCTTAATTATAATTAGGGAGGCGGGGGCTTCAAACCCTACTCTTCCTTTAATTCCGATGATGGTATCACCTACGTGGATATCTCGGCCAATGGCATATTTGGAGGCGATGGCTTCCAATTTTTCAATATTGTTTACCGGACTATCATGCTCGCCATCCAAGGCAATTAATTCTCCCTTGTGGAAGCTTAATTTAATCTGGGTGGGTGTTGTTTCCTGTAACTGACTTGGAAAGGCATTGTCTGGAAGGGGTTTATGGGAGGTGAGTGTTTCGTCCCCTCCAACAGAGGTGCCCCAAAGACCTCTGTTAATAGAGTATTTGGCCTTTTCCCATGGATAATCTACTCCATTGCTCTTTAGATATTCTATCTCTTCTTCCCTAGACAGCTTATTATCCCTGATAGGGGTAATAATCTCTATCTCTGGCGCTATGATCTGAAATATCATATCAAAACGCACCTGGTCGTTCCCAGCTCCGGTACTCCCGTGCGCAATATATTTGGCCCCTACTTTTTTAGCGTAATTTACTATTTCTATGGCCTGGACAATTCGCTCTGCACTTACCGATAGCGGATAGGTGTTGTTCTTTAGGACATTGCCAAAGATCAAATATTTAACCACCTTGTCATAAAAGGTCTGTACGGCATCAATGGACGTATACGAGGTAGCACCAAGTTCCAATGCCTTCTTGTGAATACTGGCTATTTCCTCCTGGGAAAATCCTCCGGTGTTTACACTTACGGCATGTACCTCAAAACCTTTGTCCTTGGATAAATATTTTGCACAATAAGAGGTGTCCAATCCTCCACTGTAGGCTAAAACTAATTTTTTCATTTTACTCTTTTATATAGTTGCTGGGATGGCGATGGACGCCTTCCCTTATTTAGGTTTCTTGCTTAAAAATAAACTTTCCTTTATGCTTTTCAATCGTTTGAAAGCTTTGGAATTTAATTTTTCTGTATTGGGTGATTTGGTTTTTGGGGCCGGGTCATAGAGCATTCCGGTGCAAAGACACATTTTTTGCTCCGTCCTAGTGAGAATATCAAAGTTCTTGCAGGTTTGGCATCCCTTCCAGAATTCTGGATCTGTAGTGAGCTCTGAAAAGGTGACCGGTTTATAGCCCAATTCGTAGTTCATTTTCATGACCGCTAATCCCGTGGTGATTCCAAAAATCTTGGCATCGGGAAACTTTTTTCTAGAGAGATTGAAAACCTCTTTTTTTATCCTTTTGGCCAAGCCTTGATTTCTATAATCGGGATGTACGATGAGTCCGGAGTTGGCTACAAATTTTTCGTGCCCCCAAACTTCTATATAGCAGAAGCCTGCGAACTTTTCCCCGTCTAATGCAATAACTGCATTGCCGTTTTGAAGCCTTTTCTTGATATATTCTGGAGTTCGTTTTGCGATTCCAGTACCCCTTACCTTTGCCGAATCGTCAATTGTTTCGCAGATGACTTCGGCGTATTTAAAATGGGAATCGTTAGCAATAACAATCTTCATTGAATGTTGCTTTAAAATTAGAAATTAAGTACTGATGGTTTTCTTGAGAGGGGAAATGGACTCACCTATTTCCATAACAGAATGGCACCCTTACGGGCGACGACGTGTACGCGTAGTTAAATTAGCAAGGTTGGTAACCTCTATTATGCTGTATATGTGTGTAGTTCTGTTCATTACTGAAGTCAAAAGTACAAATAAATTTTATTTATCGCATTCTTATTGTCAATTTTTGTGAAATAGATAATCTGTAGATTTCAATCTAACTATTTCATAAAACATAAAGCCGTAAACTGCTATATATTCAAAAAGCAATAGGAATCCGTTTTCTTTATAGGCCTCATTGGAATAGGCAAAGTAGCTTAAAACGATGGTTAGGGACCATACGATGGGGAATCTAAACTGGGTGAAGAGGGTAAGGGCAATTAGGAATATCACATACCAGGGATGCACCGTTGCAGATAGAAAATAGTAGAGGCTAAGAATCCATAACATAGAGGCAACTAGGCTATTAACGGTTTGGTTGCTCCTTATAAAAGTTAATAAGCCAATCCATGCAATGGTAATTATTGGGACAATCTTGCCATAGGTTTTAATTAGTTCCCAGGGTTTAGCACCCCAAAACTCTGCTATATATTTTACTAGATTATAGAAGCCTGCATTAAATTCGAAATTTGAAAACCACAACCCTATGGTCTGAGAGTAATTGGAGATAAACTCTGGAGAGTAAAAGGGGAGTGCTAATAGAAGGATCACCCCTCCCACCCATGCATAAAAGTAGATGCTTTTTCTAATTCCAAAGTATTTTAGGAAAAGGGGGAGAAACATTAAGGGGACCAGCTTAATGGAAATGGAAAGGGCGTATACTACTGCAGCAACCTTCCATTTTTGTTGATGGAGTAGGTACAATGCCCAGACAAATAAGAAGAGCATAACACCTTCAAAATGAAGATTCCCCGTTAGCTCCAATATCACCAAGGGGTTCAGGAAATACCAAAATATAAGGTGAGTGGATTTATTTAGTTTTAAGAGGAGCTTGCGCCCAAAGAAGACAATACCCAGATCAGCTAGGATTATAAAGATGCGCATAATCATTGCACTACCTAAAATACTGGGGCCTGCCAGGAAGGTAGAGATGGCAAAAATCACCTGGTTTAATGGGGGGTAGTTGCTAAAGTTAGAGGCACTTAGTTCTCCCATGCCATTGTAGAGCTCCATGGCGTGGGGAATGCTGTGGTGTACCTCCATAAGCAGGTCTTTGGGTAAGTGTAGGTAGGGGTTTATCCCATGAATGATCAATTGTCCATCCCAAATAAACCTCAGGTAATCCTGTGAAAGGTTGGGTTCGGCGAAGAGGAGGATGAATCGGAACAGGGTACCGGCAATTAGCAAAAATTTAAAATTCCATTTCTCTATCTGAATAAGTTTATAGCATATAAAAAACAGCGCTGCATACAGGCAAATCAACTTTACAAAGTCGGTCCTAGGCAATTGATAACCAAAGGCACTGTAAAATAAGATGGAGGTCAACACCATTATCATTGGAAAGCGGTGAAGTTTCCAATAAGAAATGGCTTTGTGGATCATAGGGACAGTTTCTTAAATGGGTGGGGCAAAATGTACCCCCTAATTAAATTAAAATCAAATATAATTAAATAGGGTTAATAGATGTGGACTGGGGGCGCAAGAAAGTGGGGTGCAGTCTAGCCCGACTTTGTTGTATGAGGTAAAGGTGAAAAAGAAATTCGGTTCCTACCAAGTGGTAGAAACCGAATAATTATTTTTATAAAACGATTGATCTAAGCAATGCTGTTATTGCTACGCTAGGCGCGTGCAAATAGGGATTTGAAAAATACATATCCAAAGCCTAGGAAAAGCATAAAATGGAATGGAAACAACCCAAAGTCGTTTAAGGGGATGGCGCTGTACATGCCAAAAAGAAAGTAAAGCATTAATAGGGCTTCCAGTATCATATTGGGAGACAGTTTGGTGGTTAGGTATTTATTGCCTTTCCAGCTGTCTTTTACGCTTTTTAGGTTGAATTTAGGGGTCCTTACAAATTCACTTCTTTTTCCCATATGTCCTTCTAACACGGCTATGGAGTTGTGCAGGGAAAACCCTAGCGCAACCGAGAAGAAGGTGAAGAAGATTTTAATGTACTCCACAAAATTGTCCAGACCACTTCCCTGTATGCTTTTGTAGGTAAACCAGTAACATACAAAGAGGATGATGGTGCTAAGTATAAAGAAGTTGGTAGCTTCAAAGATCCATCCCAAATCCTCGTAGCTGCTTTTAATATACATCATGGGGATGCTTAAAATGGCTACCAAGAATACGCATAGGAACATGGAGCTGTTAAGCAGGTGCATCACTCCATGGAATTTGGTTTTTAAAGGAATATTCTTTGCGGATATTACATTCAAGACCGTCTTTCTAAAGTTTTCTGCCCCTCCCTTGTTCCAACGGAATTGCTGGGAGCGTGCAGCACTGATGACCACGGGAAGCTCTGCAGGGGTTTCCACATCTTCCAGATACTTAAATTTCCAGTTCTTCAACTGGGCACGATAACTAAGGTCTAAATCTTCCGTAAGGGTATCTCCCTCCCAGTTTCCTGCATCCAAGATGCATGCTTTTCTCCAAATCCCGGCGGTACCGTTAAAATTGATGAAATGCCCCTTTGCATTTCTACCCACCTGCTCTAAGGTAAAATGGGCATCTAGGGCAAAAGCTTGAATTTTGGTGAGGGTAGAATATTCCCGGTTGATATGTCCCCATCGGGTCTGTACCACTCCAATTTCTTGATCTTTAAAGTAAATGACGGTTTTCTTTAACCAATCACTGGCAGGAAGGAAATCTGCATCAAAAATAGCGATAAACTCTCCTTTGGCCGTAATTAAGCCTTCTTTTAGCGCGCCTGCCTTAAAGCCTTTTCTGTTGGTTCTACGGATGTGTTTTATGTCCAATCCGGTTTCCTGTAAAGCCTTTATCCGTTTGGCGGTATCCAATACGGAATCGTCCGTGGAATCGTCCAATACTTGTATTTCCAACTTGCTTTTTGGATACTCCAATTTAGCAATGTTGTTCAGGAGACGCTCCATTACATATTCTTCATTGTAAACTGGCAGTTGTATGGTGACCGTTGGAATCTCCTTGGGGTCTAATAAATTGTATTTTGGGGCTTCCTTGTTCCTTCTTTTGTTTCCCAAGTAATTGACCAATAGGTTTAATTGAGCCAAACTGTAGAAGAAGATCAACAATAAGGATACACTGTAAACGGTGATAATAAGATATGAAATATATATTCCCATTTTTTTATTTTATGCTGTATTTAAATATCCAGCCAAGAATTTTAACGCCTGCAAAGATAGTTCCTTTTAAGGTTCCTGAAACTTTTGAGACCCCAATTCTTTTTTTGTAACGAACTGGTACTTCGGTGTATGTGAAACGTTGCTTTAGTATTTTTAATTGCATCTCCACGGTCCACCCGTAAGTTTTGTCCTCCATTTGGAGTGCCATGAGTACAGGGTACTTTATAGCCCTAAAAGGACCAAGGTCCGTATAAGTGGCACCAAAGAACCATTTCATTAGGGTGGTGGCAAGCGCATTGCCAAAAACCTGTTGGGGGGTCATGGAGCCCTCTTCCCTCAAGGCTTTTACCCTGCTGCCTATAACCATGTCCATATCGCTCTCCAAAATAGGTTGTACCACATTAATTAGTTCCTCGGGATAGTCCGAGTAGTCTCCATCCATAAATACGATAATATCGGGGGTTGTGGATTGTTGGGAGACGTAATTAATTCCCTTCAGGCAGGCGTATCCATACCCTTTTCGGTTCTCGGTAAGGACCGTAGCTCCCGCAAGCTGTGCGTTTAAAGCGGTGTCATCCGTGGAATTGTTGTTCACTACAATTACTTCCGATACTATTTCAGGAATGTCCTTTATTACCTTGGCAATGGAATTAGCCTCGTTATAAGCCGGGATAATTACCTTGATGACCTTCATGGAATTTGGGGAGTGGGAACTTTCAGGGGTAGAGTCCATTTATTTTATATAACTGTAGGTTTTTTTTGAGCCGATTTTAGTGGTGCGTTCAATGATGTGAAAATTTAAAAAGGGGCAAAGGTAGCATTAGTTTTATGATTTTTTGTTCATCAATTCCATTAAGTCCACATCATTGCCCAAAAGCACATCCGTGGGGTTAATCCTGCCTTTTAAAGGGCCATTTTCAAGTTTTAAAACGCCTCTGGGGCAAACGGCAGAACAGATGCCGCAACCAACACAACTAGATCTAATTATATTTTCTCCTTTCTGGGCATAGGCTCTTACATCTATCCCTTGTTCACAGTACACGGAGCAATTGCCACAGGAAATACATTGTCCGCCATTGGTGGTGATTCTGAAGCGCGATTTAAATCGCTGTACAAATCCTAGGTAGGCGGCAAGGGGGCAGCCAAAACGACACCAAACGCGGTTTCCGAAAATGGGATAAAATCCAGTACCTATCACCCCTGCAAAAAAGGCGCCGATTAATAAACTGTAGGTGTTCTGTACACTTTGGGTTCTTATGCCCAATACGGTTCCAGACTCGGTGAAAAAACTGTACAGGGTCATCAGGGTCATTCCCACTGCGAAAACCAATACGCCATGCACCAGCCATCGTTCTACTTTCCATGAGAATAATGATTTACTGGAGTGTTGTCGGTAGGGGTCCCCTAGGGTTTCGGCCAAGCCCCCACAACCACATACCCAGGAGCAATACCATCGCTTGCCAAAGAAATAGACCATCACCGGAACAATAATTAGGGTGAGTACAATGCCCCAGACCAGAATAAACAATCCTATGCCGCCACTATTAAGGAGTGACCTTAGGTTCCATTGAAAAAAGAAATCATAATCCAGGGGAAAGGCATTCTTAAAATCGTAGTACGGCATTTGGAGTCGCACCATTATTTCCGGAATCAGGAAGGCAAAGACGATTTGAAAGAAAAGTACCGAGGTGGTCCTGACCATCTGGTAGGCATTGTGCCGGTACTTAATGTACATGCGTGTGGCCATTACCGTCATCACGGTGGTGTACATAAATCCGTAAACAAACCAATGTCCGGCAGGATTTCCACTTAGCCATTGGCTAATAGGATCTACGGTGTAGGTCCAATTCACTGCGTATTCTGGCCGGAAATAGAGCAAGAGGTAAAAGGTGATTAAGTACACAAACACCAACCAGGCAATCCAGCCTCTGCTAGTGGAGTTGCTGTGATAAATACCATTGTTCTTAATTCCTTTCTTGCCTAATAAAATGGCGTCTGGGAGAATAAATAGCAGGGCCCCAATAATGCCTAGACCAAAGGTAAGGAACCACATCAATACTTTGTTGTTAACCAAAAAGCCTTCCCCAGAAACTTTAGCCAAATTGGCAACCATATCGTGGGGGCTTACATACATAATTTTATTGTATTCTTTGTCCTTTCGGTGTTGGGTGTTGGCATCCTCCAGTGCTTTGATAACCGTTGGGGAAAAGGTGCTCAGGCCATTGAAGGTTTTCCCAACCACTTTACGTTCCAGTTCTTGGACAAATACTTCGCTTCGGATGTTTTGGTTCTCCGCTACCGTTGCCAGGTTATCGGCGCTCAATGTAAAGCTGCCGGTTAGCGGGAGAAGGGAATATATTCCAAGTCCCACCAAAAAAAGGACTAGCCCTATATGCTTTATCGTTTTCATGGGTATTGGGTTAAGCTTTACTGAAAATTCGTTTCCAACTTTTCTTTTTTGGGTTAATGTTGGTGCCAAAGATGTTGTTGTAATGGGCTACGATATCTTTCTCGTATTGGGAGTAAAATTCTGGATCAAAATTGGCATCCTTTAAATATTCCAAGACCGACTCTACCGACCTTTTTTGAGTGAGCCATCGGTCCACTATTTCGTGTCGCATTCGTATTCCAAGGGTATTGATACCCAAGAATTGTCTGCTTTCTTTGTGAAAGGCGATGGTTATGCAAATTTTTTCTTTGGGGTGTCGCCAATGAAAATGCTCTTCGTATTCTTTTTTAACCGCTTCGGGAAAAACCCAACCATAGGTTTGGTATTCGATGTCTAGGAATTTAGCGGAATTAAACCAATGCCCTGGGTTGTAGGGAGTCTTTCGGCCACAGATGGTTTGGGCCAAGGCTTCACCCATCATTCTACCAGTATACCATACCGCCTCCACGGGCCTACGATTTCCTTTGGGCTGGTGTTGTTCGGCACAATCACCAATGGCATATATATCCGCAATATTGGTTTCCAAATATTGATTTACCTTAACGCCTTTGCCTAGGGATATGCCAGAATCCTTTAAGAAGTTGATGTTTGGTGACACTCCCGCGGTTAAACCAACTACATTACAGGCAATGGTTTCCCCTTTGTCCGTAGTTACGGCCTTCACCCTTCCATGCTCATCGGAAACAATGGTTTCTAAATTGGTATTCAGTTGCAAATCGATATGGTGCTCGCGAATGTGCTCGTTAATCATTTGGGATTCTCCCTTCGGGAGTACAATATTCCAAAAGCTGTCTTCACGGACCAAAAAAGTAACGGGAATGTCCCTACTTCGTAGCATTTCGGCCATTTCTATCCCTATTAATCCCCCGCCTACAATTACCGCACGTTTGCAGACTTCGTTATTGGGGGCATTTGCTTCCAGCATTTCCAGATCTTGTTTGGAATATAAGCCCTGTACCCCTTTTAAATCCTGTCCTGGCCATCCAAATTTATTGGGATTGGAGCCAGTGGCTATAATCAGCTTGTCAAAATTGATCTCCTGCAAGTTTTGGAGTATAAGTTTTTTGTTCTCCGTATCCACGCGCTCTACATAAGCAGTAAGTAGTTCGATACGGTTTTTTTTCCAAAACCAGTTTTCATAGGGTTGGGTATGTTCAAACTTCATATGGCCCATATAGACGTACATAAGTGCTGTACGGGAAAAGAAATAGGCATTTTCATTGGAGATAACGGTAATCTTTTTATCCGATAGTTTTCGGATATGGCGGGCCGCGGTAATCCCTGAAATTCCGTTTCCAATAATAACAATGTGTTCCATAGATGAATGGTTGTATAGACTATGTCGGAATTAAACTGTGGAACTTAAAATATCCTCTCTAATTTAGTCAGGATATGGTTCCTTTTAGGGGTGTTTACCTCAAAAATAGGGATAATAAGTGGGGAAAGAAGGCGAATGAATTTTTAAGTGGGCCATGAAAACCGTAAATTAGAATGCAAAACCATTTAAATGAGTCAATTAAAGGTTATCACTATATGCTTTTTGTTATTAGGCTGTTCCAATGGGGCAACCGATAAACTTAACGGAGTGAGTTTTGTGGCTTCCCGGAATGCAGTGACCCAAAAAGATGTGGATGCTGTGCGTGATGTTTATGCCAAATGTGCCGCAGTAATGCCCTTTGGATTTATCCGTGACAAAGGATCTCCAGAAATTATTTTTGACACTTCCAGGCAGTGGTTCGGGGAAACTAGGACAGGAGCAAGGCAGTATGTAGAAATTTTACATAACAACGGCCTTAAGGTGATGCTGAAGCCTCAGATTTGGATTTCCAAGGGAGCGTTTACCGGAAATATAAAAATGGATACAGAGGAGGAATGGAAAACTTTGGAAAACTCCTATGAAGATTTTATAATGGCTTTTGCTTTGCTTGCGCAGGAGACAGGTGTGGATGCATTTTGTATTGGAACAGAGTTGGAGCAATTTGTACAACACCGTCCGGACTTTTGGTATTCTTTGATAAATAAAATTAGAAATATATACAAAGGGAAGCTTACCTACGCAGCTAATTGGGACGAATATAGTAGGGTTCCTTTTTGGGAGGAGTTAGATTTTATTGGTATAGATGCCTATTTTCCATTGTCCGATCAAAAAACACCAACGGTTGCTCAATTGAGGCAGGGCTGGCAACCTCATAAGGAAAGGATAAGATCTTTATCCCTAGCTAAGAATAAACCAATACTGTTTACAGAATATGGGTATAGGAGCAATAATTACGCGGCTAAACAACCGTGGTTGGTTTCCCATAGTCAGGATGATGTTAATCTGGAGGCGCAAGCAAATGCCCTTCAGGCTATTTTTGAGGAGTTTTGGGGCGAGGCGTGGTTTGCAGGGGGATTTGTATGGAAATGGTTTGTAGATCATGAGAAGTCGGGAGGACCAATGGATAATAGATTTACCCCTCAAAATAAACCTGCCCAGGAAGTGATAAGGAACTTTTATAGACAGTCTTCCTGAAAAGGAGGGGTTCTTTGCCAAGTGCCCTATGCTACCCCTGCTTTTATTACTTAAAACGTTGAAGTGTTAATAAAACAAATCCCTAAGGGCTTATTATTTCGGCAGTGTTTTTGATGCTTTATATATAAACTTAATATGGTGCTAAGCAAAAGAACATATCTACTGGGCTGCTTGTTGGGACTGGTATCTTTTTATGGAGGAGCGCAGACCTCCACAAAAAAGGTGGTCGCCGAGAAAGGGGATGGTATCTATTCGCTTCTTAGAAAACAAGGAATGAGTCCTGCTAGGCATTATGGCCATTTTATAGCCCTTAATAAAGAGAATTTATGGGAGGGCATCCAGCTATATGAAGGCGAGGAATATCTGTTGCCTGTATTGAATCCCGATTTGGGAGACAAACCGGCTTCCTCCCCTAAAAGCACCCCAGGAATAGCCAAGGAGGCAACAGTAATCCACGAGCCATTATTTGGAGAGAAACACGCTGCGGTAACTAGGAAGAGCAACAAACTAAAAGGTGCTGTTTATTATTTAATCTCGGGACATGGCGGACCCGATCCCGGTGCTGTGGCAACCTATAATGGAAAGATGATTGCAGAGGATGAGTATGCGTATGATATTACCCTTCGCTTAGCCAAAGAGCTTATGAGTCATGGTGCGGAAACCTATATTATTGTTCGAGATCCCAATGATGGGATACGGGATAACAGGTTCTTGAAGGCAGATAGGGATGAGGTAGTGCTTCCCAAAGCCATAATTCCCTTAAACCAATTAGAACGATTACAGCAACGCGTAGCGGTAGTGAACAAGCACTACTTAAAGAATAAGGGGAAATATCAGCGGCTAATTGTAACCCATGTGGATAGTAGGGGGAAAGGCCAGAATATAGATGTGTTTTTCTATCACCATGAAAAGAGTAGGAATGGCAAGCATTTGGCAGAGCATATCCATGAAACATTTTATAATAAATACAAACGGTATCAACCCAATAGAGTTTACGAAGGTAGTTTTAGTGATCGTAGCGGCTTGTATTTGGTGAAGAACACCTTGCCAGCCATGGCCTACATCGAAATAGGGAATATTAGGAATAAAAGAGACCAAAAACGTATTTTGGAACCTAATAATAGGCAGGCATTGGCAAAATGGATTTCTGAAGGGATAATTTTAGATCGTTCAAAAAGGGGGTATTAAGGGTTTAGCCTACAATGTGTTTTTTATAATAATTATATAATTGATCCGGGCCAGAGCCAAGTACTCGTTGTAAGTGAATCATGCCAAAATGATATTGAAGCCGTACTGTGCCTAATTCCTCATATTTTCTAGCCGAAGTGATAACATAGTGGGGCAATACCCTAAATTTTTCCGCCTTGTACAGGCGACCTATAAGTTCGGAGTCTTCATAAATAAGAAAGGCTTCTCGATACCCGTCCAGTTTTTGAAAAAGTGCTTTTTCTACAAAAAGCGATTGGTCTCCCCCGCGACAAAGCTTGTGGTTAACTCGGCTAAACCAGGCGAAAAATTGGAGAAACCTGCTATTGGTGTCAAATTTCATCCTAAAGCAGCCCGCTTTAATTCCAGATTTGTATGCGTTAATTATAAAGTGATCGAACCCTCTTGGAGGAAAGGTGTCTACGTGGAGGAAGTAGAGAATATCCCCACTGGCGTATTGGGCTCCTAGATTCATCTGTGTTGCGCGACCTTTTCGGGACTGTAAGACGGTGGCGCCACTGTCTTTGGCAATGGCTATGGACTGATCGCTGCTACCGCCGTCTACCACGATAATCTCCTTAACCGTATTTGGATTGCTATTTTCACTTAGATATTCTAGAAGCTTGTGAATAATGGCAGCCTCGTTAAATACCGGGATGATAATGCTAATAGTTTGGGGGTTATTTGGTGTCATTCAGGGTCCAGTTGTAATCTAAATAATCAATCTTGGTATTGGCATTTAATGGAGTGTGTGCGTATCTGTTGATATACTCCCTAAGGGAGCCTTCCTGGGTGAAATCATTTTTAAACCATCTGAAAATTTTGGAAAGGGAGGCCCTATCCTCCGTTATAATATTACGACTTTTATCATTAATAAAATCAACCGCTGATTGTTCCAAAAGCAACTCCAAATTAGACGCCGTAAAGGCGCGATCTATTAGTTTGGGGCAGGAATAGGAGGCGCAATTAATGGCAAAATGAATTCGGGGTTCGTTCATTTTTCTAAGAATTTTATGCTCTAGGTCTCCTAGGGAGATCATTTGGTTTCCTATAGCAACTATTCGTTGGCCCCAGGGGTTTCTTAAATCTTTGATGCTCTTTAGCGGGTAATTATCAATAATGAGCTTTACGGTGGCCGCATTGTACAGATTGATATAATAGGCCAGTTTTTCTTGGCGATCCGTACCATCCGTGGGACCGTTGTATTTTAAATAATCTAGGTACTTATTAAGTTTATTGATATCCTTTTTAAAGCTGCTGTAATTTACAAAACCATTTTTGTCTAGGTGTTCCTGTAGTAGGTTGCTCCAAAGGGAATGGTCTGTTTGTGAAATTTTTTCCACCCCATTGTTCACCTTAACCAACGCTACTTCCGTGGGGATAGGGAGTTGGTTAAGGGAAAATAGCAAGAGCAATAAATAGATTGTATTTGTCATAAACTGTTATTGACTCTGTGGGTGTTTGGGGGGAAGTGGCAATACTCACTTCTGTAATTTTTAGCAGCAACCGCCCCCGTTATAATGCCAGGTGCTTTCACTAATATGGATGTCCGGATTGCTTTTTTGTAAGCTAGCAGCTGTTTTGTCACAAACTGCCAGGGGTTGGTTTTGCATCAATACATGGCCTTCTTGGTCGTCAAAATACTCCTCGTCTCCATAATAGATAGCAGTCTTTCCAGTAAAAACACAAGGTCCGTCCTTGGGCATAGGGTCTTTAATGGCAGCAATTTCTATAGACTCTATAAAGATAAGTTCTTCGGTAGGGTAGTGGTTTGGGGACAGTACCCTGTACGATTTTCTTGCTCTAATTTCAATGGTGCCAAAGCCGGCATCGGTAAGTACCTTTACGTACTCTTTTAAGGGGATGCTCCCACTAAGGCAGAGTGCGCGTAACCTATCGTCGTTTCTTAGGGTCTCGTTCATGGGCTGTTCACAAATGGGGTCGCTCATTACCAATCGCCCATGTGGCTTTAGAACGCGATACATTTCGGAAACCGCTTTTTTTAAGTCCTCGGCCTTAAAAATATTAAAGAGGCAATTTTGAGCCGCCACGTCAATACTTTCATCGGGAATAGGTAGGCTTAGGGCATCGCCCTTTTTTAGGTCTACAAATTCGCTCTTGAACCACGGATTCTCCTTGGCCGCAATTTTAAAATTGTTGCGAGAGGCTTCCAGCATTTCATCCACAATATCTACCCCAATTACACCTCCTTTTTGTCTGGAGAAATAAGCAAATTGTAGGAGCTCCATGCCACCACCTACGCCAACGTAAAGTACTTTGGGGTTGTTGATGAGGTCTTGGGGGGAAATGGTGCTTCCGCAGCCATAATTCATCTCCTGCATTATTTTTGGAATGGAAAGCCCGGGAAATTGCCATATCGGATTGGTGGTGCAGCATAGGCCAACATCGGGGGTTAATGCGGCATCTTTATATAATTCGTTTGTTGCATTTAAATAACTCATGGGGATAATATATTAATTGGCTAAGAATCTTAATTCCGTGCCTTTGTTTTAATGGGTTTGTTTCTAATAATATAATCGTCGTTCTAACCTTTATAAACTTTCTTTGTAGGGAGTTGATTTATTACTTTTTATTTTTCTTTTGGGCATCTTAATCCAACGCGGGCCAATCTTAAAACTCCAGACTTTGTGAACTTCCCTGGTTAGAGTTGACCGTTTTAGTAGGCAAAATCAGATAAAGTCCAATGTTACATACTTGTTAAGGTTTAAAGTCTCAGAGATGAGAGGTTGCAGGCTTATGCCAACTAAGGTACTCAATACTCACTACTTTGTGCTTACAACTCTATACCCCCTTTATCAATTCGCGGAACAATTTTATCATCTTGGGCTCCGTGGTGGTAGGTATTTCAATATCAAAACATATTGTCATCACACATTGTGATTTCGACTTCGCTCAATCACCGAGGTTAAAATTCACGGTAGATTATGTTCATGTTATCAAGCTTTTCCAAGTGAGCTGCTCAATACTCACTACTTTGTACTCACAACTCTATACTCCCTTTATCAATTCGCGGAACAATTTTATCATCTTGGGTTCCGTGGTGGTAGCTATTTCAATAATCTCCTGAATATTCACGGGCTGTAGATTTTCTGGATCACACTCATCCGTTAATACGGAAATGGCCACCACGGGCAGGTTTAAATGGTTGGCAACGATTACTTCGGGCACTGTGCTCATTCCCACCGCATCGGCTCCCAACATTTTTAACATTCGGTATTCTGCTCTGGTTTCCAATTGCGGACCTAATACGGAAACATACACACCTTGTTGTAAACTAATGTTCTCCTGCTTGGCAATGGATATAAGTTTAGTGCGCATTTCGGAATCATAAGGGTTGCTCATATCGGTGAATCTACTCCCAAATTCGCCCACATTTTTAAAGGCCAAAGGGGAACCGCCTTGAAAATTAATATGATCTTCGATCAGCATAATCTCCCCTTTTTTAAAGTTTAGGTTTATGGCGCCGGCAGCGTTGGAAATTAAAAGCTTTTTAATCCCCAGGCGCTCCATCACCCTAATGGGATAGGTTACGTCTATAAGGTCGTAACCTTCGTATAGGTGGAACCTGCCCTGCATTACCACTACTTTCTTTCCTTCCAATTCTCCAAATATGAGTTTGCCAGCATGGAATTCAACCGTGGCCAAGGGAAAATAGGGGATGTGATTGTAGAAAGCCTCTATTGGATTTTCTATTTCACCGGCTAGCTTTCCCAATCCAGTTCCCAGTACTATTCCTATTTCGGGTTTATGAAACCCTTTCTCGATAAGATAATCTACAGATTCGTTCAGTTGTTTACTGGTCATAAGTTTTATTGTTTTTTTAAAAAAGGTTTAAATGCCGCTATGTCTTTTATATCCTCATAGTAGTCGATATCATTTTTGGGTGATAGTAAAAAATACTCTTCATCCTTTAGGTGTGCCAAGGTGTTTTTTAGCACAGTGTCCGTGCCCCAAGACTTATTCTTGAATAATTCAGGGGTGGGTGTTTTCATTCCCAATAGGTAATATCCGCCATCCAGGGCGGGACCCACCACATAGTCATTGGAATCCAACGCTTCAAAAGCGGCTTTAAGCTCGCTTTCATTTAGGTCGTACATATCGCTACCTATTACTATAATCTTTTCGTAGCCCTCCTTAAATCCATCTTCAAAAGCGTTACCCATACGTTCACCTAGATCTGTGCCTCGTTGTACTTTTTTCAAATAAGTATTGGGGTTCCACAAATCATCTTCATTGATATAATCCGAATAGCACACCCATTTATCCACCTCTAAATCGGTGGTGATTTTCTGTGTATGTAAAAGTAAGAATTTGTAAATATTCAAGGCGGCCTCATTTCCAATACTGGCGGCAAGTCTTGTTTTGCACTTGCCCAATACGGGGTTGCGGGTGAAAATTAAGAGTAAGTTTTTAGGCTTTACCATAGGGTAGGTAATTTTTATATTTTAATTGGATCAATGTACTGCTCTAAGTAAAGATTTCCAATTATTCCTTTCTCGTTTCTCTAATAATAAACTTTTTCACCATGGGTTAAAAGCCTTCCCCAGTATCTGTTGTACGCATGTACGCTGTCCGTTTCTTGGCCCCTTGAATTGTATACGGGATTACCTTGATTTTTCCATTTGAAGATGCCGCCGTATAAATTAAGCACTTTGGTGTATCCCAATTGTCTTAATTTTTCCCCTATATGCTCGGACCGGATGCCAATGGAGCAGTAAACCACCAAAGGGGTATTTTTATGGGGAATTAAAGATTGGATATCCGTAGCGTTAAATGTCTCATATCCTATCCATAATGCCTCTGCTAGTCGGCTAACGGCATATTCTTTGCTTTCTCTGGCATCCAATAATGTGTAATGGGTGTGGAGTTTAAGTTCTTTAGTGGTAATATAAGGTACACTGTGATTGTTTAACTTTTTTAGGGTGTCTTCTATCCTTGGCTGTCCATGACTTTTAAATAGGCAAAGAAAGAGCGTAGCAAAGGGTAATAGATTTTTCACGTGGTAAGGTGGGGTTAAAAACCAAATATACTATTTACTGTGATCAATAATAGGCCGGTGCGGTCTTGTGATGGACTTCTCTTTATAGATGGGAGGCTAGTGGTTGGACTTAAAGTTTGTTCTTTTAGACCGGTTAAAATTTCACTTATTCCCGTAAATTAGCGTTGCTAAAGGGGGCAAATAAAAAAAAAAGCCCTTGAAAAATCAAGGGCTTTCGAGGTGGTGCCTCCAGGAATCGAACCAGGGACACATGGATTTTCAGTCCATTGCTCTACCAACTGAGCTAAGGCACCATAACGTCTGTAAGCGGGTGCAAATATAAATTCAATTTTAAGATATACAAACAAAAATGAAGAAAAAGCTCGTAGTTTTTTTACAAATAGTGATATTTGCGATATGAACTTAATTATCGATGCGGGGAATACCCTAGCAAAAATGGCGGTTTTCAAGGGTCGGGACATAATTAGTAGCCGTAAGGTGCCCCTGAAAGATTTTGCTGAGAATGTGAAAATAATTTTTTCTGAATTCAGCAGTATAGAATATACCATGCTTTCTACAGTAGGGGCATTGAGTGATGCTGAAATAAATATGGTGGCTGTTTTTTGTCGGGTCCACATTCTGAGTCATACTACCAAAGCACCTTTTAAAAATTCCTATGCCACGCCCCAAAGCTTGGGTGTAGATCGCATTGCCTTGGCAACGGCGGCCTTTTATCACAATCCCCATGGTAATACCTTGGTGATAGATGCAGGAAGCTGCATTACTTATGATATTATTAACGATTATGGGGAGTATTTAGGAGGGGCAATCTCTCCTGGGGTAACCATGCGGTATAGGGCACTGAATAATCAGACGGCCAAATTACCGCTTTTGGAAAAAGCCCCTATCAACGACTTCATCGGGAATACCACGGAAACCAGTATTCACAGTGGAGTGGTCAATGGAGTTTGTAACGAAATAGATGGCGTAATTTCACAATATCAAAGTAGATTTGCAGATTTAACAGTTATTTTAACAGGGGGGGATGCGCAATTTTTGTCAAAACGATTAAAAAATACCATATTTGCGCATTCTGATTTTCTCCTTCTGGGGTTAAATCATTTGCTGGAATACAACAAACGCTAGATGATCAAAAATTTTATAATTGCAATTTTATGCGTAACTTCGGTTAGCATATATGCCCAAAACAGTACAGTGTCCCCATATTCATATTTTGGTATTGGGGATTTTAGGGCAACCAATTCGGTAGAGAATAAAATGATGGGCGGTTTAAGTGTCTATGGAGATAGTATTCATATCAATTTAAATAACCCTGCCGCCTACGGAAAATTGGGCCTAACAACCTATACGGCGGGCCTATCACGAAACGAATATAATTTTAAGACCAACACCTCCAATGAGAGTGCCTCAGTTTCCAATTTGGATTACCTGTCCTTAGGTTTTAGGCTGGGTAAAGGATTGGGAATGGGTTTTGGTATTATGCCCTATACCTCGGTAGGTTATAATTTTCAATCAGAGCGTACCCCTGCCGGTCAGGGAACGGTTAGGGAATCATTCTCTGGTTCTGGAGGGGTTAATCGCGTTTACCTATCTGTGGGGTACGAGATGATAAAGAATTTGAGTGTAGGGGTGACTTCCAATTTTAATTTTGGAAATCAGGAAATCAATACTATACAAACAACCGAAGGGGTGCAGTTGGGTTCCTTTAATAGGGTGTCTTCAAGAATTAATGGATTCGATTTTAATTTTGGTCTCAATTATACTCCTAAGATAGATGGGAAGCATACGCTGTTTTCCAGTGTTATAGTAAATACGCAGGCAAATCTAGTTTCTAGGAATACCCGCACCATTGGCTCATTCTCCACCGCAAACGGTATGGATGTAGAGGTGATAGCGGTAGATTTAGAGGCTAAGGGGCTGGCGAGAACAGGGGTTCAAATTCCTACCACCACCACCTTGGGGTTGGGATATGGCCTAGATAGAAAGTGGTTTCTAGGGGCCGAGTATAGCTTTCAAGAGTTGAGTACTTTTGAGAATGAGTTGTCGCCTGCGAGTAATTTAGAATATCAGAATGCTAATACCATTAGGTTTGGAGGGTATTATATCCCCGAGTATAATTCCTTTTCTAGTTATCTAAAACGTGTTACCTATAGGGCTGGTGCCAGTATAACTACCTCAGGGATTGTGGTAGATAATAAAGAGATTAATGATTTTGGCATAACTTTTGGACTTGGTTTGCCACTAGGACAAGGAAGAGAATTTTCTAACGTGAATATTGGATTTGAACTAGGTAGAAGAGGAACCAAATACGGAGACTTGGTAGAAGAGAACTATTTCAAGGTAAATTTAGGTCTTTCTTTAAATGATACAGGTTGGTTCTCCAAGAGGAGAATTAATTAATAAAATGCTTACTACATTAACCACTTTAAAATATACAGACTTATGAAAAAGAAACTCTACATTGCAGCGATAGCCTTAATGGGAACTGTAGGTATGGGGCATGCACAGGCACAGAATCCGGAGTGTATGACCAACTTATCCATATACACCGAGCATGTAAAGGTTAAAAATTACGACGCGGCCTATACGCCTTGGAAAATGGTGTATGAAAACTGTCCTACCCTAAACTGGGCTAACATTCTATATGGCGCCAGGATATTAAAGGATAGGATAGATAATTCTACCGGAGATGCAAAAGCCGCTAATATTAAAGAACTCTTGGAGCTTTATGATAATCGTATGAAGTATTTTGCGGCTAAGACCAGTGTCGCAGAAACCATCATTGATAAGGTGTTGCTGAAGTTTGATGAAAAAATGATTTCTAACGAGGAGATTTATTCGGAGTTGGACAAAGCCTTCAGAGAAGATCCAGCAAATTATAAGAACCCAAAAGCCCTTTATCTATATTTTTCCAGTTTGGTAGATCTTCACGCTGAAGGAAAGAGAGACATAGAGGAAGTATTTGAAAGGTATGATGCGGTTACGGAAAGGATAGAAGAGGAGAATGAAAAGTTGACTGCTTCTATTGCCAAACTATTGCCAAAAGAAGACGCAGGTACTTTAACTGCTAGAGAAAAAAGACAGTTGAGATCTTTTAATAGCTATTCCGAGAATTACGGAAAGATATCTGAAAGTATTGATAGTAAGTTGGGTGCTCTGGCAAACTGTGAGAACTTAATCCCTCTTTATAACAGGAGTTTCGATGCTAAGAAGGACGATATCACTTGGGTAAAAAGAGCAGTGGGAAGAATGTATAGCAAAGAGTGTACAGAAGATCCTTTGTTTAGAAAGTTATTTGAGGCGCAATTGGCCATGGAGCCATCTGCTAGTGCTTATATGTACGGAGGTACCCTAAAAAATAATGCAGGAGACACCAAAGGTGCTATTGCCGATTTTAACAAGGCGTTAGAGTTGGAGACAGATTCTAGAAAGAAGTCCAACATTGCCTATAGAATTGCTACTAGCTACAGAAGAAGTAGTAAGTCTACCGCTAGGAGTTACGCTCAAAAAGCAATAGATGCTAATCCGGCGAATGGAAAAGCTTATTTATTGATTGCTAGTTTGTATGCTTCTAGTGCTAATGACTGTGGGGAGACTCCATTTGAGAAAAGAGCGATCTACTGGAAAGCCGCAGAAATGGCTCGTAAGGCAGGGCGTGTAGATCCTGCGGTTAGCGGAAGCTCTGCACAGGCAGCAACAAGCTACGATGCTAAAGCTCCATCCAGAACAGATATCTTTAACTCTGGAATGGCTGGTAAGACTATATCTTTCTCCTGTTGGGTTGGAGGTAGCGTAAAGGTGCCTAGCTTATAAGATGGTATTGAGTAGAATATATAAACTAACTAGCATTGCCGTAGTCTTTTCTATGGCAATGCTTTTTTGTTCCTGTGCCGATAATTATAAAAGGGTAGGGGACGAAGCCATCAAAAAAATGTTTCCCAGCGGGATTGCGGAAGATTTTACCTTAACCTACACCGAGACTTCAGACGCGAAAAATGAGGATGGGTCGTATGGCTCTAGGGTGATAGCCGTTTTGAAAAGCCCCGTCAGCAATGATTTTGATAACTTAGACTTCCCTCATAGGACTTTTCCAGATGGATTGAAGGTAGAATTCTTTGATGAAAAAAGGATGAAAACTACAGTTACAGCAGATTATGGGATTATATATTCCCGGACAAATCTCATAGATTTGCAGGGTAATGTAGTGATAGAAACCGAAGATGGTAAAAAATTAGAAACACCACAGTTGTACTGGGATAGGAAGAACGACTGGATCTTTACCCAAGAGAAATTTAAATACACCAATCCAGAGGAAGGAACCGTTATGGATGGGGAGGGGATGGATTTTAATAGGTCGTTTAGTTTCCTGCATGCCAATAGAACCTATGGGATAATGAGTATAAAAGAGAAAAAGGATGATTAAGATTTTAAGGTACACAGAGTATATTTACTTGGCCGTAGCGGTAATTTCCGTTTATGAAATTTATGCAGAGTGGAATTTGGACAGGAACCGGGCTTATCTGTTTGTGTTCTTTGCAGTAGTTTCTATAGGGATGTTTATTTTTAAAAAGTCCTACAGAAAACGGTTCGAGGAACGTCAAAATAAAAATAAATAGTAGTCTTGGAGGCAACAATAATCGTTATTGTTATTTCATTACTTTTTTCCGCGTTTTTTTCGGGGATGGAGATAGCATTTGTTTCTGCGAACAAGATCCATATCGAAATTGAAAAGAAACAGGATAACTTTATGGCGAGGGTGCTTACCCTCCTTACCAAAAGACCTTCCAAGTTTATTGCTACCATGTTAATTGGTAATAATATTGCCTTGGTGGTGTACGGACTGTTTATGGGAGATCTGTTAATGGAGTTGTTTTCGGGCTGGCAGACTTCTTCCATCGGTTTTGTGAGGTTGGTTTTCACAGATTTTAGCCTGATTACCCAAACGGTTATTTCTACCTTGATCATATTGCTGACTGCAGAATTTCTGCCCAAAGTTCTTTTTCAAATCTATAGCAATACCCTGCTGCGCGTATTGGCGTTCCCCGCCTATGTGTTTTATTTGCTGTTCTCCTTAATTTCCGATTTTGTTATCTGGATATCAGACTTTATTCTAAAGGTGTTCTTTAAGACCGATGGGGATGAGGTGCAATTGGCATTCAGTAAAATGGAGTTGGGCGATTATATTACCGAGCAAATGGAGGCAGTGGAAAAGGAGGATGAAATTGACTCTGAAATTCAAATTTTTCAAAATGCTTTGGAGTTTTCGGCTGTAAAAGCAAGGGAGGTAATGGTTCCTAGGACCGAAATTGTTGCGGTAGAGCTTCATGAGACTCCTAAAAACCTAAAGAAACTCTTTGTAGAAACCGGTTTTTCTAAAATTCTGGTGTTTAAAGATACTATAGATGACGTTATTGGCTATGTGCATTCCTATGAGCTTTTTAGGAAGCCTAAGACAATAAAGAGTATTCTGATGCCGGTAGAGTTTGTTCCAGAGACCATGCTGATCAACGATATCCTGAATATTCTCACCAAAAAAAGGAAGAGTATTGCAGTGGTGTTAGATGAATATGGAGGTACCTCTGGGGTGATGACCGTAGAGGATATCGTAGAGGAACTGTTTGGCGAAATAGAGGACGAGCACGATTCTACGGATCTTCACGAGGAAGCATTGGATGGGAGTACTTTTAAGTTTTCCGGAAGGTTAGAGGTAGATTATGTTAACGAGCAGTATAAGCTAGATCTTCCAGAAAATGACGAGTACGAAACCCTGGGCGGATTAATCATGAACGAAACGGGGGAGATCCCAGATCAAGATTCTGAAATTAGAATCCAAAATTTCCTTTTTACCGTATTGGAAGTGTCCAGTAATAAAATAGATCTTGTTTTGTTAAAAGTTTTAGAAAAAGATTGATTATTCCACTAATTTTTGGTGTTTTTTAGTTTTTATTATTTCAAAAGAAAGTAGTAGTTTTGCGACCCTATAGGTATAGGCTTAATTTTAAATAGATTACATAATGGCAGTATTAGAGAATATAAGGAAACGGACAACCGTGTTAATTTTGATCATAGGTCTGGCCTTGTTCGCATTTGTTATTTCGGGAGTTCTCAGCAGTGATGAGCTGGGTGGCGGAGCTAAGGTAGGGTCTTCCGTTGCCGAAGTAAATGGGGATAAAATTTCCATTGATCAATTTAGACGGAACGTGGAAGCATATTCTAGAATGGTGGGGCCATCGGCCTCGTCCATGCAATTGGTAAATCAAGTGTGGGAAAGGGAATTGAGAACTACTATCCTAAACCAGCAGTTCGAGGATTTGGGAATACAAGTGGGGCAAGATCAAATTATCAACTATATTAAAACCATTCCCTCCTATGTTCAGAATCCTGAATTTCACGATGCCAACGGTGTTTTTGATGAAAACAGGTTTAGAGCTGCCGTAGCAGATTGGAAAGAGAATAATCCAGCGCGTTATAACCTGTGGTTGCAAGATGAGCAAGCCATTATACAGAATGCCAAGGAGCAGTCCTATTTTAATTTGGTAAGAGCCGGAGTGGCTTCTACCCTTAAAGAGGGCGAGCTAGAGTATAAGTTGGCTAATAATAAAATAGATATTTCTTACGTAAGAGTGCCCTACGCCTCTATTCCGGATTCTACTGTGTCTGTGAGTAAAAAGGAAATTGAAGCGTATATAAAGGAGCATAAGGAAGATTTTAAACAGGAAGTGGCTAGAGATATCCAGTTTGTTTATTTTGAGGAAAAACCATCTGTGGAGGATGATGCTCAGGTGAAGGCCGAAATAACCAATCTATTGGATGACCAAGTAGTATACAATGCCCAGAAAGATGCAAACGATACCGTACCTGGATTTAGGAATGCAACGGATGTTGCTGCTTTCTTGGATCGTAACTCCGATATAAAATACGATACCATCTACAAGGCTAAAAATGAGTTGTCTGCAAAATTTGCAGATTCCCTAATGGCATTGCCAAAAGGAGCGCTTTTTGGTCCTTATTTGGATGGTGGTTATTACAAGGTGTCCAAAATGATGGATAAAAAGGCCAACGGTTCGGTAAAGGCAAGTCATATTTTGATTGCTTATGAGGGGGCGCAAAACGCAAATCCGCAAGTAACCAGGACGAAGCAGGAAGCTGAGACAAAGGCAAGAAATCTACTTAGGGAAGCCAGAAACAATAAAGAAATTTTTACCCAATTGGCCAGAGATAACTCAGACGGTCCGTCTGCGCCAAGAGGTGGTGATCTTGGATATTTCCAAGAAGGGGTGATGGTAGAGGAGTTTAACGACTTTGCTTTTAAAAACCCTGTAGGTACCGTTGGTATGGTGGAAACCGATTTTGGATTCCACGTAGTGAAGATCGATGATAAGCGCGATGTGGTTCAATTAGCTACTTTGGCAAGGGAATTGGAGCCTTCCGATGAGACTATCAATGCCCTTTTCACCGAGGCTACCAAATTTGAAATGGATGCCATTAACAGCAAGGACTTTTCTGCTACGGCTAAAGCTGGTGACTATGTAATTAGACCGGTAAATAAAATTAAGGCCATGGACGAAAACCTTCCAGGCTTGTCTGCACAGCGAGCTATCGTGCAGTGGGCTTTTAATGACGCTACCAAGTTAGGTGATGTAAAGCGTTTCGATCTAAACAATGGGTATGCCGTGGTTCAACTTACTGCAAGCTATAAGGAAGGACTTATGGCAGCAGAAGATGCTTCCATAATTGTGCTGCCTAAAATTAGAAATAAGAAAAAAGCAGCGCAGATTATCAATGCTAACAAGGGGAAATCCATGGATGCATTCGCAAGCGACAACAATGTTAATAAGGCCACGGCCTCTGCTTTAACGATGAAGTCGCCCATTATTCCAGGTGCAGGTTCTGAGGCGTATGTAGTTGGTTCTGCATTTGCATTGGAGCAAGGTGCTACCTCGGAGTTGTTAGAGGGTGAGACCGGCGTTTATATGGTTACTGTAACAAAGAAGGAGGAGGCTCCGGAATTGGATAATTACAGTACCTATGCCAATAACCTTCAGGCATCTGCAGCAGGAAGAGTAGATGTTTCTGTATACAACGCATTAAAAGAAGCGTCGGAGGTTGTAGATAAAAGAGCTACGTTTTACTAGTAGTTTCTAAACACGATAATAAAAAGGCGGATCTTTTAAAGATCCGCCTTTTTTTATGCCTTATAAGCTAATGGTGGAGGTTGTTATTATGTGGGGGAAGTGTGCTGGATTGCCGTAAAATCCATGCCTGAGAGCTTATTTCTGGGGCTCAATTAGTGTTGCAATCAGATTTTATTACTTAACCATTTTAGCATATGGAATCACCGTGTTGTATCCCTTGTCCCTAAAATAATGTACCGTGCTTTTATTGCCTACCGCCAATATAAAATCGCCTCCCCAAGCCCCTAAGCTCTTTATAGCTCCTTTAAAATCTGGGAATAGTTGTTCTTTCACTGTAGGGATACCTAGAATTTCACTCATGATAGCCTCGTGTTTGGTGATCAGCTTCTCTAGCTGTCTGCGGTTGGTGCTGGTAACAATACGTTGGGTAATGCTATTTATTTTTGGGAGTTCTGCGTAAAGGTCTAGATTCTTGGACCGGTAGGCAGCAATTCCATCCCGACTATTTTGTTTTTTGTTTAAATGGATAAAGTATAGGTCGTTTTTGTAGGAGGGATTAAAGGCGACTTCTTTTACAATTGGCTTTCCCTCTTTTAATTGATAGGTGATAGGGCTATTGTGCTGGGCGCAGGCAATATCATACCCGCTTCCAGAGAAGGCATCCCACAGTAGGGTATAGGCGTCTACCTGGGCCCATTGAGCAATATTATTGATCAATGTGGAAGAAGAGCCCAATCCCCAGTCCCTTGGAAAGTTTAATGAGGTGGTAATTTCAAATCCGGCCTCCCCTTCCAAAAAGTGTGGATTCAATTTTTGAGCTGCTGCCAAAATAGTATATAAGGTGTTGGAGACGCCTTCCGTTTGTAGAGGGTCAATAGCAATCCCCTCTTCCAAAGATTTTGGGGGTAAAAGCTGGCCTTCCGGGCCCAGGTGGTAGATTTCCTGAAACCATACCTTTCCCTTTTCATCAAGACTTTGCCAAATAAGCTGTTTGGTGCTTGCGGGTTTTACGGTTAGGGATTGTCCGTAAACCGTGGGTACGGCTAAACTTAAGGCGCCGTCTAGCACCAGGTACTCACCGGTTATAAGTAGTTTTCCGTTGCTGTAAAAGGAAGTGCTCATGCTTGGTTTCTTAGATTCTCAAAGGCACTTACCACCGCACTGTGAGAGGCGGTGTGCTTTTTGAAATATTTGATCAGGGTTTTCTTTTCAGATTCCGTTGCTCCCAGCTGATTGAGGATGTTTAGTAGATGCATTTTCATATGCCCCTGCTGAATGCCTGTGGTAACTAGAGAGCGTAGGGCGCCAAAATTCTGAGCCAGTCCGGCTGCGGCCACTATCTGCATTAGTTCCTTGGCATTGGGATTTTGAAGGATTTCAAGTGCCATGCGTACCATGGGATGAAGACTTGTTAAGCCGCCAACTGTACCTAAGGCTAGCGGAATTTCTATCCAAAATTTGAAAATATCATTTTCAATACTGGCATGGGTCAGGCTGGTGTACTGTCCGTCTTTGGCAGCATAAGCATGTGCCCCTGCTTCAATGGCCCTAAAATCGTTCCCAGTGGCCAAGACCACCGCATCTACCCCGTTCATAATTCCTTTGTTATGGGTAACCGCCCTATAGGGCTCCGCTTTTGCAATGGCTACTGCTCTCACCATTTTCTGGGCAAATTCCATGGGAGAGATTCCCTTGTCTTCGTTTAATTCTGCAACCGGGCAACTTACCTCTGCCCTCACCAAACAATTGGGAATATTGTTGGAGAGGATGCTCATCACAATTTCGATATTCCTTTCCTCCTTCGTAAAGTCAGCATACTCCGATGCCTCCTTTTTTAGGGTGTCGGCAAAGTTTTCTAAGCAGGAGTTGATGAAATTGGCCCCCATGGCGTCTAGCGTCTCAAAAGTACAGTGCAGTTGATGGTAGTGGTTGAGTTCCGCAGTTTTATCCCTTAGCTCAATTTTGTTGATGCCTCCGCCGCGTTTCTCCATGTTTTTGATAATGGGAGCTACATTGGAAATTAATTTGGGGTGTACCTCTTTAAAGAACTGCTGTAGTTTCTTGGTATCCCCATGGTACATAAAGTGCACCTGACCTACTTTTTCGGTTCCGATGATGCTGGTCTTAAATCCGCCTCTATGCTGCCAAAACTTTGCGGCCTTACTAGCGGCAGCAACCACAGAGCTTTCCTCAATGGCCATTGGGATGGCGTAAAGTCTATTGTTTATGAGGAAGTTGGGAGCAATTCCCAACGGGAGATAAAAATTTGTGATGGTGTTTTCTATAAACTCATCGTGTAATTGCTGAAGTTTTTGGTCAGTGCTCCAATACTGCTTCAGTATAGCAATGGTTTCTTCACTGTTGTGGGTATAGGTATTCGCTATCCACTCAATTTTTTCGTCCTTGGACAGTTTGGAAAAACCCTCTATCGGTTTAATCATAATTGCATTAATTTCATCGTGCAAAGATAGTAATTACGAGAACAAGGAATAATGAGGATGAAAAGTGTATTTTTGCATGGTTTCAACACGTTAATATTAGTCGAAAACAGCCTTTTTTGTGAAATTTTTAGTATTCTTGACACTTTTAAGCAAACTGATAAAATATGCAGGAGTCTTAAATGTCTTTTGCAATCATAACTTTATACATAATTATTGAATCTTGTGGGAAAAACATCTTTTTTAGTACTGATTTTCATCTTCACTTCCTTTTCTGCGCTACTAGCCCAAAATAATAAAATTACCCTCGAAGAAATCTATAGTGGTACCTTCAGTACCAAGGGGATGGATAAATTGCGATCCCTACAAAATGGAGAGCAATACACCATTTTAAACCTAGATAGGGCGAATAGGGAGTCTTCCATAGACAAATACGATTATAAAACCCTGGAGAAATCCGAAACCTTGCTTCGCTCTTCTGCATCCAAAGGCATCCCTTTCTTTACTTCCTATGAGTTTAGTAAGGACGAAACCAAAGTGCTGTTGGCAACGGAAATTACCCCTATTTTTAGAAGGTCTACCTTGGGGCTGTACTACGTTTACGACATGGAGACCCAAAAAACCATCAAGGTTTCTGAGGATAAAATTCAAGAACCTTCCCTTTCCCCAGACGGGACCCAGGTGGCCTACGTACGAGATAATAATATTTATATTTTTAATATCGCGGAAAACACCACCGTACAAATTACCGAGGATGGTGAAAAGAATAAGATTATAAATGGGGTTACAGATTGGGTCTACGAAGAGGAGTTTGCATTTGTTAGGGCTTTCGAGTGGAATTCCGATGGGAGCAAATTGGCTTTTATTAGGTTTGATGAATCCTTAGTTCCAGAATTCTCAATGGATGTATATGGCAGTGACCTTTACCAGACCCAGACCGTATTTAAATATCCAAAAGCAGGAGAAGAGAATGCCGTAGTTTCCCTTCGTATGTTGGATGTGAACTCGGGTAGTATCACGGAGATAGATCTAAACGATCCCTACTATATTCCAAGAATAAAATGGATGAACCATCCTAATTTTCTAAGTGTACAAACCTTGAATAGGCATCAGAATAATTTAAAGTTGGTGCAGGTAAATGCCACTAGTGGGACAACCAAAACCCTGTTGGAGGAGACAGACGAAGCCTATTTGGACGTAACCGACAACCTAACTTTTCTGAAGGATGATAGCTTTATCTGGACAAGTGAGCAAGATGGGTACAACCATATTTATCTATACGACTCCAGTGGGAAATTAAAATCTCAAGTGACTAATGGGCCCTGGGAAGTAACCAGGTATTATGGGTACGATTCCAAGTCGGGCCGTATCTTTTATCAGTCCACCGAAAACGGTTCCATCAATAGGGATGTGTACAGTATTCGCAGCAATGGAAAGGGGAAAAAACGTCTCACTGCTGCCCTGGGAAGGAATTCGGCCGACTTCAGTGCGGATTTCACCTATTTCATCAATTCCTATTCCAGTGCAACTACTCCCCCCACCTTTACCTTGCACCAAGCGTCCACTGGAAAAAAAATAAAGGATATCCTGGATAATAACCATTTGTTGGAGAAGCTAGCGGCCTATACCTTAAGCCCTAAGGAGTTTTCTACCATAGCAATCAACGGCAATGAGTTGAATATGTGGATGATAAAACCTGCCGATTTCGATCTCAATAAAAAATATCCATTGTTTATGACCCAATATAGCGGCCCGGGATCCCAGTCTGTTTCCAATTCTTGGATGGGGAGCAATGACTACTGGTACCAAATGCTGGCCAATGAAGGGTATATAGTGGTTTGTGTAGATGGAAGGGGCACCGGATATAAAGGCGCCCAATTTAAGAAGGTGACCTATAGGGAATTGGGAAAATACGAGGTGGAAGACCAGATTGATGCCGCGAAAAAATTGAGTGAACTGCCCTATATAGATGAAGAAAGAACCGGAATATGGGGATGGAGTTATGGCGGATTTATGTCTACCAATTGCTTGCTAAAGGGGAACGATACCTTCGAAATGGCTATTGCAGTAGCTCCAGTGACTTCTTGGAGATTTTACGATACTATTTATACGGAGCGTTTTATGCGTACCCCACAGGAGAATCCAAGTGGGTACGATGAGAACTCCCCCTTTAATTACCCTGAGCTTCTAAAAGGAAAATACCTGTTGGTTCATGGTAGTAGTGACGATAATGTGCACGTGCAGAATGCCATGCGAATGGTAGAAGCATTGGTGCAAGCCAATAAGCAGTTCGAATGGGCCATTTACCCAGACAAAAACCATGGGATATACGGAGGGAATACCCGGCTGCATCTCTATACTAAAATGACCAATTTTATTAAAGAAAATCTATAATTAACAAATCTACCTATGCAAACTTCAGTAACTCAAATGCCTCGGAAAGAACTTTTTGGCCATCCTGTTGGTCTTTTTATCCTGTTTTTCACGGAAATGTGGGAGCGGTTTTCCTACTATGGAATGCGGGGTATTTTAGTGCTCTATATTGCTGCCTCGGCTACGGCCGTAGATCCCGGATTGGGGTGGTCTAATAAGGATGCAATTTGGTTATATGGTTGGTATACTATGTTGGTCTATGTGGCTTCCATTCCCGGAGGTTGGATAGCCGATAAATTTTTAGGGCAGAAAAAAACGGTGATGTTAGGTGGATTATTGCTCTGTGCTGGTCATATTACGTTGGCTATCCCACAAGACTGGGCCTTTTTCACCGGTCTTATCCTTATTATTTTGGGTGTAGGAGGTCTAAAGCCTAATATTTCCACTATGGTGGGCGGTTTGTACAAAGAAGGAGACATAAGAAGGGATAGCGGATTTACCATTTTCTATATTGGTATTAATATCGGAGCCTTCTTAGCTAGTATCTCCGTTGGATTGGTAGCCTTCTATTACGGTTGGCACTATGGTTTTGGATTGGCCGGAATAGGGATGTTAATAGGACAGTCCGTATTCATCTGGGGACAGAAGTATTTAAAAGGAGTAGGAGAATTTAGTGGAGGGAAAAATGTTTCCGAAGAAGAGAGACAAGCCGCTAAACGCCCCTTGAATAAAGTTGAAAAGGATAGGGTACTAGTGTTGCTAATCTCCTTCTTGATAGTAATTGTTTTCTGGGGAGCCTTTGAGCAAGCCGGTGGTTTAATGAACCTTTACGCAGATGCCAAAGTAGATAGACATATTGGATTAAGTTGGTTAGAGGAAATCCCTGCTGCTGTTTTCCAATCGCTAAATGCGGGATATATTATCATTTTTGGAACCATGGTAGGCGGATTCTGGATCTGGTGGAAGAAAAAAGGCAGAGAGTCGTCTTCCTTGTTTAAAATGGCCATCGGTACCATGATTATGGGACTTGGGTATGTCTTTATGATGTTTGCCTCCAAGGAAGCTAGTTCCGAAGTCTTTGGAAAGGCAGCCATGGTATGGATCTTCCTGGCGTACTTGTTTCATACCTTGGGAGAACTTTGTACTTCCCCGGTTTCACTTTCCTTTATTACCAAGCTGGCTCCAATTAAATACGCCTCCATTATGATGGGAGTTTATTTTGCCGCCACAGGATTTGGAAACAAACTGGCCGGAAGCATTGGGGAGTCTTCCCAGTTGCATCCTTATCAGGGGGAAATGATGGTAGATAAAGAAGGCATCCTGCCTTTTATCTCCAAAGATTCCATGGAAATAAAAACCCTGGATAAAGGGATCGTCAAGATTTACGATTTCCCTATAAATGAGGATAAAAACTTCAATATTAAAAGTGAGGTCTTTATAGACAATGGTTCGGTAGTTTTCCAAGAAATGGGAACCGGAAAGTTGCTTAACAGCTTGTTCGAGATAAACGATACAGGAAAAAGCACCCAATCTAGATTAATAGAAACCTTAAAGGAGAACAACGCGGTGGCCGGTAATCCTTATCATGCCAATCTGGTGTTCGAGAAAGATAGTGATGCTGCCAAGATTATAGAGAACAAAGGAGACGGTAATAATTACCAAGTGTCCTTTGTATTGGAGGAAGAGCAAAGCGAACAGGAGTTCAGTACGTTTATGTGGCTCACCATTTTCACCGTGAGTTTTGGATTGCTTCTTATTGTGTTCTTGAAGAAATTGAAAAAACTTACCCATGGGGCAGAGGATCATGAGTATGATGTTAAGGATAATGAGCCTTATGAACTCGGGGATCCAGATATCAAGAAAGGGAATTAAACCGTAGACAAGGAAGCTTAATAAATACATATTTTATGAATACCGATATTGAAAAATTATTTAAGGATAATGTTATAGGTCATCCGGCCGGACTTTTTGTTTTGTTTTTTACTGAGATGTGGGAGCGATTTTCCTTTTATGGAATGCGAATCTTGCTGGTGTTGTTCTTAACTGCGCCAATGATCAGTGATAACCCAGGATGGGAATGGCCAAGGGAACATGCATTATCCTTAATTGGGACCTATGCCTCCCTACTTTACCTAACTCCAATTATAGGGGGCTATATAGCAGATAGATTTACGGGCTATAAATGGGCAGTAATCATAGGGTGTTTTATAATGACGCTTGGCCATGCTTCCATGGCTGTAGAAACTCCATTTGCCCTGTATTTAGGTCTGGCATTCTTGGTAATAGGAACCGGGTTTTTTAAACCAAATATTACCTCCATGATTTCCGAAATGTACAAAGGAAAGGAGTCTAAAAAAGATGGAGCCTATACTATCTTTTATATGGGGGTGAATGCAGGTGCCTTTTTCGGAATGATGCTCTGTGGGTATCTGGCAGAAAATCTTGGTTGGAGTTACGGATTTGGCCTGGCCGGTATCTTTATGTTTCTAGGGATGTTGCAGTTCTGGTTGGCTAAGGATTTATTCGGGAAGATAGGGGAAAAACCGAGTGTAGTTAAAGAAGCGAAATTGCAGCAAGATTTATTGGATGAGGCCAATGCGGGAGGAGAAAAGAAAGAGGAAGAAGAAAAGCCCAACCCGTTTACAACATTGGATATGGTACTGATTGTGCTATCCTCCCTAGGTGGATTGCTGTACTTGTTTAACGACCCTATGTCCAAAGTGGGTGACATCAATATTTTAGATTTTAAAGTAGGTGCCTTAGACGGATCCAATTTTACGGTGCTATTGGCCCTAGCTATGTTTTTATACCTAATTGTCAGCAGGATCTCTAGATATTCCAAGATAGTACGCGACCGAATTATTGCGGTATCCATTTTCGGGATTTTTACCGTCTTCTTCTTTGCGGCCTTTGAGCAATCTTTGGGATCCATGACTATTTTTGCAAGGGATTATACCGCTAGGGAATTAGCGGGGAATTCGGCCTTGGTATTTAAGATCATAGATCTGATCCTTACCGTGGGTCCCTTGGCGGTGATTACTTGGGTACTGTATTTATTGTTTAAAAAGACCTATTCCAAGATCCCTTACTCTAATATTATATTGGCGCTAGCATTTATTTTCCTGTGGGGTATCGTAATCTGGAAAATAGACAGGGAGTTTAGTCAGGATACTACAGAGGTAGGTGCCTCATGGTTTGGGATATTAAACTCTTTCTTCATTATTAGTTTGGCACCGTTCTTTTCCAAATGGTGGGAGAGTAAATACAACCCTAGTGCCGCTATGAAGTATGGTTTGGGATTAATTCTATTAGGGGTAGGGTTTGGTATTTTGGCGTTCGGTACCGTTGGGATACCATCAGGGGCACAAACCGCTTCGGTAAGTATGATGTTCTTAATCTTGGCTTATTTATTCCACACCATGGGAGAACTCTGTTTATCACCTGTTGGTTTATCTTATTTAAGTAAGTTAGTGCCAGGCAGAATGATCGGGTTTATGTTTGGAATCTGGTACCTAGCCATCGCTATCGGTCAGAAAGCCGCAGGGACTATGGGGGGAATGATCGATAAAATTTCGGAGGAATACTCCTTGGGGACCTTCTTTTTAATTTTTGCTTTGGTGCCAGCAGCCGTAGGATTTGTTTCCATTGTGCTGAACCCGTTGTTGAAAAAAATGATGCACGGAGTGCGATAAAATTCAAGGTTTATTAAAAATATAGGCTCCCTTTTCACCAGTATAGTGGAAAGGGAGTTTTCTTTTTTGGCAGGTGGCTTTCCAACGTGCTATATAGCTGTGGTAATTACTGCCGTCTGCTAATATTAGTTTGGGCTGCACCGAATCTAAGAGCCGTTCTAAGTTTATTTTTGGGGATTGGGTTAGTAAAAGGGTAGTGGCTTTTAGGTAATGGGAGGGAAGCTTACTAAAGGTGCTGTCTATCACTATCAAACTTTCTTTCCCTATCTTAAAGCTGTTCTTTATGGGCCGATGTTCTATTTGACGAAGGTGTTGGGCAATAGAGTAATCCGTAACCATCCTATTGGCCTTAGACCAATTGTTGGTGTATACCATAGCCTTCTGCCCCGTTTGATGCAATAAAGTAGTGTTGTTGCCAGTATGCCCTAAGACCAAAAGTTCTTTTTGGTAGATGTGCTGAGTTTTCCCAATTACCCAAAGTTGAAAACAAATGATGCTGCAAAGGAAAAGAGCGGTTCTTTTAAAAGTGACTTTTTCCAGCATCCATACTAGGGTGATAAGGATGGTGTAACCCAAGAGTAATTGAATGGCATCAAAGGATATGTTTCTAAAAATAAAACGCTCTTGTTGTGCTACCCATGCAATAGTAGTGTTCATCCAGCCTATAATATTATTGTAAAGAACAACTAGTACATGGGGAAGGCTGTTGGTCAATGCTAAGGTGATCACAACGATTCCTATGCCTAAAATCAATGCCAAGAAAGGAAGGATCAACAGGCTAGAGAGAAAGAACAAGCCGGGGAATTGATGAAAGTAATATAGACCGAGGGGAAGTACGCCCAGTTGTGCGGCTACACTTACTGCAAGCAATTCCCAGCCCCTTTTTAGGACCCAATTTTTGGGTATCCATAATTTTTGGAGAAGGGGGTAGATCCAGATAATGGCAAAAACGGCGGCATAGCTTAACTGAAAACCTACTTGGAACAATAGTAGGGGGTTTATTAGGAGTAGGATGAAAAAAAAGGAGAGGGCTAGGATGTTAAAATGATTGGTTGGCCTATTCAAGTATAGGGCATAGGCAACAAAGCTGAACATGGTAACGGCACGGAGAATAGAAGGAGACATGCCTGCCAAAAATGCAAATGCCCAAAGTAAGAGTACAATGCTTACCATCTTTACGACCCTTCCGTTGGGTAGGAATTCCAAGGGTGCTAATAAAAAGTGCAATAACCCTAATAATATCCCTATGTGTAAGCCAGAAAGAGCCAAGATGTGAAAGGCCCCTGCATCCTTATAATCGGTGTTGGTGGCCTCGGTTACTTCGTTCCGCTCCCCCAATAATAGGGCTTGGATAATTCCTAGCTCCGCGGTCCCGAAAGCTTCTTTTCTTAATTGGGAGGTGATGTGGTTCCGTGTCCGCGCTGCCAGTCCCCAAAGGGTTTCCGTTGGATGTTCTTTTAAAATATAGCGCTCTTTAGACAGGCGAATTTGGTGATGTACTCCCAGTCCTTCCAAATAGCTTCCATAATCAAATTGGTAGGGGTTTAACGGCCGCGGAACAGCTTGGAGGGTAGTGTGGGTGATAAGTTCATCATCTACTCTTAGCGCTGCTGTAGCAGGGTTTTTATTAATCTGCACTAATACCTTTCCCTTTAGCTTTTTGCCATCCATATACTGTAATTGGGCAATATAGCGTTGGGAAAAAGCATTCTCTTTTAAGACCTCTTGGATTTTTAGCGTGTAGGTGCGGGATTGGGCTATCCCAAAATGGGAATAGTGGTGGGGGTTATTTTGAATGGTTGCCAAGCTAACACTTAGCATCCCAATCATTGCGGTTAGTAAGGCCACAAGAATTCCAAAGTGCAATCGCTTTTTTTGAACAAAGAAATGCTCCCATCCCAATAGTAGTAAGAGGGTTAGGCAGCCAATCATCGCAATTTTTGGGGATAGATTAATGTAATCTCCCAAAAGGATTCCCAGCGCCAAACACAGGCAAAGTTTTATGGCTGTGAACCTTAGTAGTTGCATATTAAAGGATCCTGGTTGCCTTTACAAAGGCAGAATTCCAATACCCTTCCCGCAACGAGGAAACTATAACACCCCTAGAGGTTGTAGAATGAATAAATTTTATGTCATTTCCGTCTACCGATACCACTAAACCTACATGGTTTATGTTTTTCTTCCGGTTGGAAGTGCCAAAGAATAGTAAATCTCCTTCCGCTACCTCCTTTAAACTAATTTCCTCCCCTTCTTTTGCTATCTCGTAAGAGGCACGTGGAATATCTATATTGTGCTCCCCAAAAGATACGTAGAGTAGGCCAGAACAGTCCATTCCCTTAGAAGTGGTGCCTCCAAACTTATAGCGCGTTCCGGAAAAGGTAAGAGCTGTGCCAATGATATCCCTAGATTTGTTGGGAGTGGTTACCGACTTAGCTTCAACCACTTTGGCTTCTTCCTTGGTGGGTGCAACAGACACTTCGGAGGGGGAAACGCTGATCGTTCTCTGGGCAGTATCCACATTTCTTTTCTTGGACGCTCCGCAGCCGATTACTAAAAACACCCCTACTAAAGAAAGAAATTTTCTGATCATTATATTGAAAAGTAAGTGGACCTATTAGTCAAATTTAAAAAATTAAATGAGAATCTTAGGATTTTAGTGAGATGCATCCTGGGCAGCTGCTACAACAAGGGCTGCAGCTTTCTCACTAGCACCCCCGCCTCCCAATTTTTTCTCCAAACTGGCATAGGCTTCCAGTTGCCGCTCTCTATGGGGCCCTTCCAAGATAAGGCCTAGTTCCTTTATTAGGTTCTGCTGGTTTAGGTCGCCCTGAATAAGTTCTTTTACCACCTCCTTATCCATAATTAAGTTTACTAATGATATAAATTTTAAGGTAATGATTCGTTTCGCAATTTGATAGGAGATCCAGTTGGCTCTATAACACACTACCTGTGGAACTTTAAATAAGGCGGTTTCCAAGGTGGCGGTCCCACTGGTGACCAAGGCGGCATGCGATATGCTAAGAAGGTCGTACGTCTTATTAAAGACCACCCCAACCTGAGACGATTTTAAAAACGGCTGGTAAAAATCGGGTTCCAAACTAGGGGCACCCGCTATTACAAATTGATACTCGGGGTACTGCTTGGTTACGGAAAGCATTAGCGATAACATTTTCTGTACCTCTTGCTTCCTACTGCCGGGCAGAAGGGCAATAATAGGTTTCTTTCCGTCCAAATTATTTTGGTCCCTAAAGGTTTCATTGGCAGTTCTGGGGAGTTCGCCAATGGCATCTATAAGAGGGTGGCCCACAAAATTTACCGGGAAATGGTGCTTGTTCTCATAAAAATCCTTTTCAAATGGAAGGATGACGTGCATGGCATCTATATCCCTTCTTATTTTTTTGATCCTTCCTTCCCTGGAGGCCCAAATTTGAGGGGAAATATAATAGTGGGTAGGGAATCCTTGTTCCTTGGCCCATGCAGCAATGCGCAGATTAAAACCTGAGTAGTCTATAAATACAATAATATCAGGGTTATATTGGGAGATGTCTTCCTTGCAAAAGGCAATGTTTTTAAAAATTTGATTGATATTGGCGATGACCTCAAAAAAGCCCATAAAGGCCATTTCCTTATAGTGTTTTACCAAAGTGCCCCCGGCCTGTTGCATTAAATCGCCTCCCCAACAGCGGATATCGGCATCGGAGTCTTTGGTCTTTATTGCTTTAATCAGGTTGGACCCATGCAGGTCCCCAGATGCCTCGCCGGCAATGATATAGTATTTCATAGGTCTTGTTTAGTAGGATAGCCGTAGTTGTTTTGTTATTGCAATAGGCCGTTTATATATCTATGAGATCTTATAATATAAAATTAGAAAGGCGGTCATTAAGGTAGCGATCAACACCCCGCGAGCCCGGTAATCCCTTTTTATTTTAAGGAAGCCAAAAAAGGCCGCAAGATTTAGGACGGCGCCTAAGGCTAATAGACTTCCTACATGTCCTTGCTGGACTGCCATACTATAGGTTTCGGCTATGCCATAGTCCGAAAAAATAAGGATATATAGTAAGGTGCCAAAGGTATTGGCAATGATTCCTACTATAAATCCGATAAGTATTTCTTTTTTAATCATGCAGTTTCCAGTTATTTAGGTTCTGTATGGCATGGTAGGCCGTAAGATCAAACTGCGTAGGTACTACGGAGATATATCCCTGGGACAGGGCAAATTCGTCCGTATCCTCCCCATTGTCCAACAACTCAAACTCTCCAGTTAGCCAATAGTATTCCTTGCCATTGGGGCTGGTTCTTTTGTCGAACTTTTCCTTCCAATTGGCCCTGGCCTGCCTACATACCTTAATGCCTTTAGGTGCGTCTGCAGTTGTCTTGGGAATATTCACATTTAACACCACCCCTTTTGGTATCCCATGGTCCAAGGCTTGCCGTACAATTTGTTGTATTGCCTCCTTGGCTGGTTCAAAATTAGCATTCCACCCGTAATCACAGAGCGAGAAACCGATGGCTGGGATGCCTTCAATTCCCGCTTCTATAGCAGCACTCATGGTGCCGGAATAGATTACATTGATGGAAGAATTGGAACCGTGGTTAATACCGCTTACGCATAAATCCGGTTTTCTGTCTAATAACTCCCTCAATGCCAATTTTACACAGTCTGCCGGGGTTCCACTACAACTGTATTCGGCCTTAGCTCCATCATGGGTGTCTACCGTTTCTTCTTGTATATACAAGGTGCTGTCTATGGTTATTGCATGCCCCATCCCAGATTGGGGACTGTCCGGAGCTACTACAATTACATCACCTATTTCCTTCATAAAGCGTATCAACGCCCGTAATCCCGGGGCGGTAATTCCATCATCATTGGTCACTAAAATCAAAGGTTTTGCCATAGTATATAATTATGTTCACAAAAATACGTTTTTAAAATGTTATGGATCTGCCCTGCTCTACCACTTGTGGATGAATGGCCCTAAAAATACACTAGCTCCCCCTAGTTTTTTTAAAGGTGGAGTATTGGGTAGGATTGTGATATTAACAAAAGATTAATGGCAGTTATGCAACAAGTGGCATGATTTTTTCCTTATTTTATGCAAAATGGTATTTGAAAAGGGTTTTGAAATATAAATCTTGGTTAACAGCAGCCGTTTGATTAATTTTAATAGAATATATTAAATCCTGGCATGTGGGAATGAGACCCATGGTGGGGGTAAATTAAAAATGAATAAATGAAAAAGAATTTAGCCTACGCATTGTTGATAATGCTGATTGCGGTTAGCTCATGTAGTTTTACTAATAAAATTGACAAATCCTTTGATACGGACGATAAGGATAAATTATTGCTAGACCTTATTACCTATGTATTGGAACGGGGGCATTATCAGCCTACGGACATCGATGACAATTTTTCGGCAAAGGTTTTCAAGAATTTCTTTGATGTTATTGATCCTACGAAACGCTATTTTTTGGAAGCAGACATTCAGGAGTTCGAGAAGTACAAATTCCAGATAGACGATCAGATCAAAAATACGGACCTCTCCTTCTTTGAAATGGTTTATGCCCGACTGATGAAACGAATGGAGGAAGCGAAGGGGATCTACAAGGAAGTGCTTAGTGAGCCCTTCGATTTTGACGCTACGGAAAGTCTAGATATCGATTATAAGGAACAAGGCTACGCCACTTCGCGAAAAGAATTAAAGGAGCGCTGGAGGAAGCAATTGAAGTATGCCACCTTGGGCAACTATCACTCCAAGCTAACAGCGCATGAGGTAGATGCCGCTACCAATACACAACAAGAAGGGGAGGAAGTAGATGTTTTTGAAGAAGAAATAGAAACTTCAAAACCATTGACTCCTGCCGAAGCCGAAGCGGAGGCGAGAGAAAACACCCTAAATACCTTGGATGATTATTTCGATTTTGTTGCCGACTTACAGCGCAAAGATTGGTATGTACAATACTTGAATACCATTGTGGACGTATTTGATCCCCACACTTTTTATTTTGCCCCGGATGACAAGGAGAAGTTTGACACTAGTATGTCTGGAAAATTTGAAGGAATTGGTGCCCGCTTGCAGAAGAAAAGAGATCAGACCAAGATTGTAGAGGTTATTTCCGGAGGTCCGGTATGGAGAGATCAGCGATTGGAAGTAGGTGACGAGATTCTAAAAGTGGGGCAGGATGGAGAAACACCAGTAGATATTGTAGGCATGCGCTTAGATGATGCCATTAAATTTATTAAAGGCCCCAAAGGAACCGTGGTAGATCTTACCGTTAAAAAGGTAGATGGATCTATTGTAGTTATCTCTATAACCCGTGATGTAGTAGAATTGGAAGAATCCTATGCCAAATCGGCCAAGATTATTAGGGATGACCAGAAGTTTGGACTAATTAATTTGCCAAAATTTTATGTGGATTTTGAAGACTACAACCAAAGAAACGCCGCTACAGACGTGGCCAAGGAAGTAGAGCGCCTAAAAGAGGCAGGTGCTCAAGGGCTAATCTTGGACCTGCGCGATAACGGTGGGGGATCTTTAAAGACAGTAATAGAAATAGCCGGACTCTTTATTGAAAAAGGACCGATTGTACAAGTGAGGTCTACCGGAAAAAGCCCTGAGGTGTATAATGATAGAGACGCCCGTATCCAATGGGATGGTCCTCTAGTTATCCTGGTAAATGAATTGTCTGCTTCGGCATCCGAAATTTTGGCTGCTGCAATGCAAGATTATAAAAGGGCCATAGTAATAGGAAGCGAACAAACTTTTGGGAAGGGAACTGTTCAAAATGTAATTCCCTTGGAAAATATAGTTCGCAGTAACGAGCATGGTGATTTAGGAGCTATAAAACTTACCACTCAGAAATTTTATAGGATTAATGGCGGCTCTACCCAATTAGAAGGGGTAAAGAGCGATGTAGTGGTGCCAGATAGATATAGTTATATAGACCTTGGAGAAAAAGATCAGGAAAACCCATTGGCCTGGGACAAAATTGCTCCTGCTTCCTATACTCCCTTGGAAGGATATATAGACTATGAGACTACTGTTGCCAAGAGTATGGAACGAATGGCGCAGAATGAACAAATTAAATTGATTGAAGAAAATGCCAGATGGATTAAAAAAGGGCAAGATGAGAATGTAGTTTCGTTAAACTATGAGGACTTTAAAAAGGAATTGGAACTCAATAGAGAGAAAGCCAAGTACTTTAAAAAGATCTCCGACTACGATTCAAAGCTTACCTTTAAATCGCTCCAATACGAGCAGGACCTATTTGCACAGGACTCCGTTTTGAAGGAGAAGCGTATTCGTTGGCATAAAAATCTTGCTAAAGATGTTTATGTAGAAGAAGCGGTAAACGTATTGCAGGATATAATAAAGGATTCCATGGAAAAATCTAGATTGGCCAGTATAAAAGGCTAAATCATTTAGGATATCCCCTTATAAGGAAACACCCTTTACCTATTGTTGGTAAGGGGTGTTTTTATTGTATTAGCTTTATGATAAAGCTCGGAATCATACAACTGCCAATAATCGTCATTTGTACGCAAGAGCCAATGAAACGTGGTGGGTTAGGAACTGCAGGAAAGCATGGAACAACCAACTTTGTTGCGTGCCCAATCGGGTCGCTTAGCAAACCATTTTTCTGCTTCCTTTTGCTCACCATAAGGGTCTAATAGTAATTGATACATTTCTTCTACTAAGGAGTAGTCTCCTTTTTCTGCCGCTTCTATGGCCAATTGGGCCATATAATTCCTAAGGACGTATTTGGGATTTACGCTATTCATTTTCTTTCTTCTTTCGTCATTGGATAGGTCTTCCCGTTGCAGTCTTGCCGCATAGGCTATAAACCATTCTTTCCATGTTTCGGTAAACCCACCGTTAAGCTCCTGAGGTAGATAGAAAGCATCTTTCACCATGTCTAAAAACTTGTCAGAAATGGTTTCTTCCTTATCTATATAGCTGAGGTTTCTAAAAAATATAGTCATATCCGTTTCGGTCAACTGTAGGTTTTCCTCCAGGGCATTTAGTAGTGAAGTATCTTCTTCCGCATCTGAATAAAGGCCAATCTTAGATTTCATCATCGCTAGATACTGTTTTTGATAGGCATCTTTATACCCCTCCAATATGGCTTCTAGTGGGGCTGCTTCTTCTATCAATGGAAATAAGGAGCTAGCAAGCCTATACAGATTCCAAAGCCCAATATTGATCTGGTTTCCATACCTATAGCGTTTTTCACCCCTGTCCGTAGTATTGGGTGTCCAACCCTCATCGTAGCCCTCTAGCCATCCATAGGGGCCGTAGTCTATGGTTAAGCCCAAAATGGACATATTATCTGTGTTCATTACCCCATGCACAAATCCAACCCGTTGCCAATGGATCAGCATTTCCAAGGTTTTATCGGTCACTTCTTTAAAGAATTGGATGTATCCTTCCTTACTCCCCAGTGCTATATGTGGGTAGAAGTGTTTGATGGTGTAATCGGTCAATTTTTTTAGGGTGGCCTTGTCGTCCCTAGCCATTAATATTTCAAAATTCCCAAAGCGTAAAAAAGAGGGAGCCACCCGGCATACTACTGCTCCGGGCTCATATTCTGGATGCCCGTTATAAAGAATATCCCGCAGTACCTTATCTCCAGTTTCGCATAGGGACAACGCCCTAGTTGTAGGGACGCCCAAGTGGTACATGGCCTCAGAACATAGGTATTCCCTAATGGAAGAACGGAGCACAGCCAAGCCGTCGGCATTTCTGGAATAGGGGGTTTCCCCTGCCCCTTTAAGTTGTAGTGCCCAGATCTTGTTTTGGTATTCCATCTCAAATAAATTGATGGCCCTTCCGTCACCTAATTGTCCCGCCCAATTACCAAATTGATGTCCTCCATAGCACATAGCGTAGGGGGTGGTGTTGGGTAGCACGGCGTTCCCAGAGAAAATTTGAAGGAAGTCGTCAGTTTGTAGGTCGGCTTCCGTAAGGCCTAATTCCTTGGCCAATACCGGAGAGGCATGCACTAAAGTAGGATTAGAGGTTTTCCTGGGGGTTACATAGGAAAAACATTCCTTTACGGGTCTTCTAAAGTTTTCTAATATGGGATCTGCTGGCAGTTCCTTGGTGAAAGTATCTTTAATATTAAATTTCATAGTGTCTATTAATGTGTTGTCCATAAGGGTGGAGCTACTCAATAATGTTGCTCCATTTCTCACTCCTTCTGGCTACGGTGCGTATATAGGAGCAAACGGCTTTGGCGCGGTAACCTTCTTTGGTCAGTTGCTCAAAAGTCTGCTCAACCAATTGCTTTCCATAACCCTTTCCCCTAAGGTGATAAGGTACTTCGGAATAGGTTAAATACATAGTGCCATCCCTAAGTTGATAGTCCACCCTAGCTTCTTCGCCTTGGATATCCAAAGTAAATTGTTGCTTGTCCTTGTCGTGTTTTACCGTCATATGCTATTTTTTACTGTTTTATAAAGACTTGCATGGGGCTTGCTTCATTTTAAAGTTGAGATGTAATTCCTAAATGAAATCAGAAAATACAACCCTGTTTTCCTCATTAATCAATATTATCCAAGGGGTACCACCAGTACGATAGTTGGTCATCACCTTGGAGATGGAATGGGTACTTTCATCACCGGGGTCGTGTCCAAATGGAATCGCTAATCCATATTCCTTCTGGGTTTTTATCATATTGTCATAGGTATTCTCTTTATGCCCTTCAAAAACGGTCTGTATAGCCAAAAATAAGATGTTTTTCTGGTCTCTCTTTTCGTTAATCATCCTTTTTAGCGAAGGGAAACCCCGGCTATGGCATCCTTTGCACCAGTATTGGAAACAATAGATAACCTTAAATACCTCCGGATAATCGGATAGTAAAATCGGTGCTGTTGGCTTTCCAGCGGCATCTACCCATTGGTTTACTTCCAATTCC
Source organism: Arenibacter lacus (assembly GCF_008711145.1). NCBI lineage: Bacteria > Pseudomonadati > Bacteroidota > Flavobacteriia > Flavobacteriales > Flavobacteriaceae > Arenibacter > Arenibacter lacus. The sequence continues at coordinate 26,733 of NZ_VVIN01000008.1, read as the reverse complement.
TTTGCTGTAACGATACGGGCTGACTCCCTTTCTTTTCCTTCCATAACTATATACTTTTCCTTAAAGGGGATGTACCCCATTGTTGTATCAAGGTAGGCAGGAAAGGATCTAATGGAAATGCCTAATAGTTTATCGATGCCGATACTTTTCAAGGAATATCCCCCAACTATTGTTTATAGGGACTAATCCCTACTAAAGTGGGATGGATACCCTAGACCCTCGTCTTTTTTAGCTTATCGGCATGTGCCTGACGCAATTTCGCCAATTTAGGAGTGATCACTGCACTGCAATACCCTTGGGTTTTATTATTACGATAATAATTTTGATGCTCTTCTTCCGCCTCGTAAAAGATGGAAAGTGGACTTATTTCGGTGACTATGGGTTGGGAATAGAAAGGAGCCATTTTTTGTATAACTGCTTGCGCCACCTCCTTTTGTGCTTCGTTATGGTAATAGATTACGGAACGATATTGTGTTCCCACATCTGCTCCTTGCCTATTTAAAGTGGTGGGGTCATGGGTGGTCATAAAAATAACCAACAAATCCTGATAGGAAATAAGCTTCGGGTTAAAGGTTACCTGCACTACTTCTGCATGCCCCGTTAGGCCAGAGCAAATTTCCCTATAGGTAGGTTTCCCCGGGGCATTCCCTCCAGAGTATCCCGATATTACTTTTTCTACTCCCGCTACTTCTTGGAATACCGCCTCTACGCACCAAAAACAACCACCTCCAAAAGTGGCTAATGCCAAACTATTATTTTTCATTGGATACTCCTTCCTTTATTAATTTCATGGACTCAGAATTTATGCAATACCTCAATCCGCTGGGTTCCGGGCCATCGGGAAACACATGTCCTAAATGGGCGTCGCAGCTGTTGCAAAGTGCCTCTACCCGGATCATCCCATAGGAGGTGTCTTTATGATATTTAACGGCGTTCTCTTTTATAGGTTGTGTAAAACTAGGCCATCCGGTACCCGAGTTAAATTTTATGGAAGAATCAAACAAGGGGGTTCCGCAACAAATACAACCGTAAACACCCTCATCGTAGGTGGTACATAATGCGCCGCTGTGCGGGGGTTCCGTACCTTTGTTTCTGGCAATTCTAAATTGTTCAGGGGTGAGAAGGGCTTTCCATTCCTCCTCGGTTTTTTCTATCCTTTTTTCCGGGCTAGGATTCCCTTTAACACTAAAATTAATTATATCTCTCCAGGTTAACATGGTGTATTGTCTTTCTTTATAATTATTATTACTACTTTAATATCCTACAACCTAGGACGCTTGAGACGTACTAAAAAGTGCAGCCCCTCATTGTTCTAAGTCCATATAGTAGTCGTATTTTAAGTGGGGAGCTTACACTATTAGATAGTCCGCCACCTAAGTTTGGGTTAATTGTAATATATGAATAAAATTAGGAAAAATAAGATCATTTATACCCTCTTAATGATTCTTTGTATAGTGGGGTTTTGGTGGTTTGATACTTATTATTCACCAGCCAGTGCTACTAGGACAACGACTTATATGGCGCCAGAAACAACGGTGTCCAAAGATTATTGGCCCAGCTCTAGTACGGGGGCGGTGGTGCATCACAATCATTATATGTTGTCTTATAGTGAAAAACACGAACAGGCAGAGTGGGTTGCCTATCGGGTAGATAGGTCCCATATTACCCAGGACGATAGAACGCGGCCTTATTTTATTCAGGATCCCAAGGTGAAAACAGCTTCTGCAGATTGGAGAAATTACAAGGGGTCTGGGTATAATCGTGGGCATTTGTGCCCTGCTGGGGACAGAAAGTTTACGCAGGCTGCCTATGACGAGACCTTCTACACCAGTAATATTAGTCCGCAACATCCGGATTTTAATGGGGGCGTGTGGAATAGGTTAGAGCAGCAAGTTCGGCGCTGGGCTAAGAGGGAAGGCCCACTAACCGTAGTGACGGCAGGGGTCCTAAGGGGAAATTTGCCCACCATAGGAAGGGAACAAGTGGCTGTGCCCCAATATTTCTATAAGATAGTAGCAAAAGGGGAAGGGGAGGCCCTTAAGGTAATAGCCTTCCTTATCCCTAATGAGAAAACGGACGTAGGTCTCAAGCGTTTTGTAGTGCCGGTGGACCAAGTGGAGGAATTAACAGGGATCGATTTTTTTCAAGGCGTGCCAAGTGAGCTGCAGGAAAAGCTGGAGGCGACCGTGAATACAAAGGCTTGGAAATTTTAACCCAATTCGTTCATTCTATTGGCGTCCAATTTAAGGAAGACAAATAGTAAGGCGGTAAAGAACACCAGTCCAGATCCTCCATAACTAAAGAAGGGAAGTGGAATCCCTATAGTGGGTAATATACCTATTACCATCCCGATGTTTATAAAATAATGGATAAACAGGATGCAGATTACCCCATAGCCGTACATTCTGCTAAAGGGGTTCTTTTGTCGTTCTGCCAAGAAAGCCAATCGAAGGAGCAAAAGGGTAAATATAATGACCACCGAAGAAGTCCCTACAAAACCCCATTCCTCACCTACAGTACTAAATATATAATCGGTGTGTTGTTCCGGTACAAAGTTGCCTTTGGTGCGGGTGCCCTGCATAAAGCCCTTCCCAAAAAATCCTCCAGATTCTATGGCTTTTTCAGATTGATGGGTGTTATACCCTATCGTACGCTGAATTTCATTCATTTTCCTAGGGTCCTTTTCCAAACGTAGCCATAGGCTAAATCTATCTCTATGGTGCTGTTTTAACACGGTGTCGTAAACAAAATCAACAGAAAGTGAGAATAGGATAATTGCCAAATAACTTAGTACTATAGGTAGGAGGGGAACCTTAAAGGATGGTTTCTTTAATAGCATAAATAAAGCTAACGCCAGTCCAATTCCTATTATCAACCATACGGTGCCAAACATAAGCGTGGTAATAAAAATAACAATTACGGTTGTTCCAAGACCCAAATAGTATAAAGGCAATCCCTCTCTGAAAATTACAAATGCCAAGAAGAAGAAGGTTAGTGCGCTTCCAGGGTCGGGCTGCAGAAAGATAAGCGCTGCAGGGATAAGTATAATTAAAAAGGCGTAAAATTGATCTTTTAGACGCTTTATATCTGTTTGTATGTCGTTTAAATACTTGGCCAATGCCAATGCCGTAGTCATCTTGGCAAGCTCTGCTGGCTGAAGGTTAAAGAAACCGAGGTCGTACCAAGCGGTAGCCCCATTAATGGTGCGCCCAAAGGGATAGAGGCCCAGTAGGAGTACTATGGAAGCCAGGTAAAAGATGGTGGCAAAGCGTTCGTAAAAGCTAGCTTCAAGGCCAAGGATAATAACAATAGTTACTATGCTTGCTCCAAAAAACAGTAATTGCTTCCCGTAGAGGGTATAAAAATTGAATACTGAAGGGTAGTTCTCGTCAAAGGCGGTGGAATAAATATTAATCCAGCCCATAAAAACTAGGGAAAGGTAAAAGATTATACTAATCCAATCTAACCGTCTTACTGTACTTCTACCAGGCACGCTCGTTTATTTTAAAAGGTTTACCACTATAGGGCTTGGCATATTCGTGCTCCAATGTTTTTTCTAGCATTCTTTTCTCAAGATCTTTCCTACTAATTTCCCCATTCAGATATTTTTCAATCATTAAGGTGGCAATATGTCCTGCATACCGACTTCCAAAGTAACCATTTTCTACATATACCGCTATGGCAATTTTGGGATTGTTTACAGGTGCAAAGGCCACAAATACGGAGTTATCCGTCAATTGGGTTCTTACTCCGTTAATTCTTGTAAAGTTTTCCACGGTTCCGGTCTTTCCTGCTATTTCCAAGTCTTTTACTTGGAGCCATCTGGCCGTCCCCTGTTTATAAACATCTGCCATAGCCTGAATTACAGGCTCAAAATGACGTTTGTCTATGGTGGTGTGTTTTGCTTCCGTGAATTTTGGATTTGAAATGTTTTCGGAACCTATCTTTTTTAATATGTGAGGGGTATAATAATACCCTCGGTTAGCGATTGCCGCTGTCATGTTGGCCAGTTGGATAGGAGTGGTCTCTACTTCTCCCTGTCCTATAGCATTCGATATAATATAGGTGGGTGCCCATCTATTAGCCCCGTATACCCGATCGTAATATTCTCTACTGGGGATCCGTCCCGGTCTTCCCGTTGGGAGGTCGTAGCCTAAATAAGTACCCAAACCAAAACTTTTCATATGCTTTTCCCAAGCTTCTTGTCCCTCGCCGGTACTATTGAACTGATCGTAAAATCTTCTAAAGACTCCAGCGGAAAAAGCATTACAAGACCGGTAGAGGCCTGTATGTAGGTTGCGCAAACCACCTCCACAATGGCAGCCTCGTTTTCTTCTTCCCACAAAGAATCCGTTGTAACATTGAATGGTAGTTTCCGTGGTAATGGCACCCTCCTGAAGTCCTACCAAAGCATTTAAAATTTTAAAGGGAGATCCAGGGGCTTGGGATGCCAGCAAGGCTCTATCAAAAGTGGGCTTGGAAATACTGTCGTAATGCAGCTTACTGTAATTTCTAGACCGCTCGCGTCCTACTAAAATGGATGGGTCATAGCTGGGTCCTGAAATAAGGGCCAATATTTCCCCGGAACTGGGCTCCAAGGCCACAATTCCTCCGTGTTTCCCTACCATTAACTTTTCGCCGTATTCCTGGAGAGATTTATCCAAAGTAACCGTAATCTGTTGCCCTTGTATCGGCAGGGTGTCCAAAGCACCGTCCTTATAGGGACCAATATCCCTATTAAAACGGTCTTTCTGAATGTATTTTACTCCCTTACGGCCTCTTAATATTTCTTCGTATTCCTTTTCTATCCCCGTTGTTCCTTTTAATTCTCCGGCAGCATAGGAAGGGTTTTTCTTTAAATCCCATGGGTTCACTTCGCTGATATATCCAAGGACATTGGCGCCACTATTGGTATCATAATAACGTAGCGATCGCTTTTGAATATAAAAGCCTTCAAACCTTCTCATTTTTTCCTGAAGCCTACCATAATCTTGTTTGGAAAGTTGGGGAACCAAAACCGAGGGAAGTCTTGGGGAGTAGGTGCGGGCCCTTTTCAACTGTTGTATAAAGTGCTCCTTGTCAATGCCCAGTAGTCCACAAAATTCTAGGGTATCTAGCGGTTTTACATCACCGGGTATCACCATTACGTCGTAGGCCGGTTGGTTGGCTACCAACAATTCACCGTTTCTATCATAGATGTACCCTCTTTCTGGGTAATCGTATACTGCTTTTATGGCCGGATCTTCCAATAATTGGTTTGGGGAGAAACTAAATATTTGCAGATAGGATAATCTGCCTATAAAAGTTAATCCCGCCAATAAGATTATTGAGGATAACAGTATCTTTCTCATCGCTTTTTAATACTAAAAAGTGTCCGCAGTAGCAAGCTTATTACCAAGGTGGCCAATCCCGTGAATAAAACTTTTTTCAAAATTAGCAGAGTATTTCCTAAACTGAAAATTTCCAGGGAAAAGAATATCAAATGATGTATAAAGATCAATAAGGTTAGAAATACTATTTGTTGTGCTTGGGTGGTACTGGATATTCGGAAGTTTTGAAATTCTAGATTAGAGCCAAAACAAAAGCGCATAATGGCTGGACGTAAATACGCAATGGTTACGGTGGCCGCTGCATGTATGGCCATGGTGTCTGAAAACCAGTCGACCATAAGGCCTAGCAAAAAACTCCAAAGTATAAAGAAAGCCCGCTGGTCGTTTATGGGGTACCAGTATAGGAAAAGTAGATACACCATGGGGTTTATATAACCAAAATAATTCAGATTATTGAACACCAGGACCTGTACTATAATTAATAGTAAAAATCTAATAACAATAAAAAGGGCGTTATTACTAATCATTACCTACTTTAGATTCTAGTTCTATGATTTCTTCTCGTTGGTTGTTTTTAATGATGTACACGTTCTTTACCGTGGTCATGTCATTAAATAATTTAACATCTATTTGGTAGGAGCTATGGTTAGGGTTCACCTCAAAATGCGCTATTACGCCAATGGGAATGTTTTCTGGGAAAATACTGGAGCTTGCACCGGTAACAATGGTATCTCCTACTTTTAAGGGTACTAGTCGCTCTATATCCTTTAATTGCACGGTACGGTAGTCTTTGGTGTCCCATACCAAGGAGCCATAATGATTGGTGTTCAGGATTTTTGCATTAATCCTAGACCTCACATTTAAAATGCTCTGTACCATTGAAAAGTTTTTGGAGGTGTGCTCTACAATACCAAGAATCCCCTTGGAGGTAATAACCCCCATGTCTATTTCCAATCCGTCTACACGGCCTTTGTCCAGGGTAATATAGTTTCTCGGTAGTGAATAGCTATTCTTTATAATCTTGGCAGCAGTTACGCTGTAGGTAATTTCGGTGCTATCTAGAGGTTTTGGTGGTGCTTTTTCCAGATTGTATAACTGTTGGCGAAGCCATTTGTTTTCTTCCACCAGTTTTTCGTTTTCTGTTCCTAGGCTAAAAAAAGAGGAAATACTGTGGGTAGATTCGTAGACATTGCCGGTAAGCCAATTGGCCGAATTAAAAAACTTGGAATGGTGGTAAGAGCGTGCTCTTACGGTAAATACCAATGCTATGGTCAATAAAAATACATAGAGCAGGAAGTTTTTATATTTTAATATAAAATTTATAATCTGCTGCATGTGCTAGAATTAATTTATCGAACCTTCATTAGTAATTGGTGAATTATTGGGTAAAGGTTGGTTTGGATTTATTTGTGGATTATAGGAAGCTCCCAAAAAGGGAGCTTTTCCAAGATTTATTTAATTAAAATACTTTTGTAGCGGTCCAAATTCTTCAAGGCGATTCCGGTTCCCCTTACAACGGCCCTTAAAGGATCTTCGGCAATGTATACGGGCAAGTCCGTTTTCTGCGATAAGCGTCGGTCTAGTCCCCTAAGCATAGAGCCACCCCCTGCTAAGTAGATTCCTGTATTGTAAATGTCCGCAGCCAATTCTGGTGGGGTTTGCGATAAGGTTTCCATAACCGCATCCTCTACCCTTAGGATAGATTTATCCAAAGCCTTCGCTATTTCCCTGTAGGAAACGGAAACTTGCTTTGGTTTCCCAGTAAGCAGGTCTCGTCCCTGAACGGACATTTCATCCGGAGGGGATTGTAGGTCTTCGGTTGCGGAACCAATGGTAATCTTAATGTTTTCGGCAGTACTTTCACCAACATAAAGGTTGTGCTGGGTGCGCATATAGTAGATGATGTCATTGGTAAATACATCCCCTGCAATTTTAACCGATTTGTCACAAACAATGCCACCAAGTGCAATTACAGCGATCTCCGTGGTTCCACCACCTATATCTACAATCATATTTCCCTTGGGCTGCATAATATCCAGGCCAATACCGATGGCAGCGGCCATGGGTTCGTGAATTAAGTATACTTCCTTTCCGTTAACACGCTCTGCAGATTCTTTTACCGCTCTCATTTCCACCTCCGTAATTCCGGATGGGATACAGATAACCATTCGCAAAGCGGGTGGGAACCATTTATTTTTGAGGGCTGGTATGTTCTTAATGAACATACTGATCATCTTTTCCGAGGCATCAAAATCGGCAATAACTCCATCCTTTAACGGCCTAATGGTCTTGATGTTTTCATGGGTCTTCCCCTGCATCATACTGGCTTCTTTACCAACCGCTATGATTTTGCCACTAATTCTGTCCCTGGCAACAATGGACGGACTGTCCACTGCAACTTTGTCGTTGTGGATAATCAGGGTGTTAGCGGTACCTAAATCTATCGCTATCTCCTCGGTTAATAAATCAAAGAATCCCATTTTTTAGCTGTTTGTTTTCGGATTAAAAGTCAATGTTATCGTCAAAAGTAAGGAAATTAATGTTTAAAATGGCGGGTGCCAGTCATTACCATAGAAATTCCATTTTCATCGCAATAATCTATGCTCAACTGATCTTTAATAGACCCTCCAGGTTGTATAACGCTAGTAATACCACTTTTATGCGCAATTTCTACACAATCTGGGAAAGGAAAAAAGGCATCACTGGCCATAACCGCTCCATTTAAATCGAAATTAAAGGATTTGGCTTTGTGAATTGCTTGGTTTAGAGCGTCTACACGGGAAGTTTGTCCGGTACCGCTGGCACAAAGCTGCTTGTTTTTGGCCAATACTATGGTGTTGCTTTTGGTGTGTTTACACAGCTTAGAAGCGAAGATTAAATCTTCTAACTCTTGGTCTGTGGCCTGCGTCTTGGTAACGTTAGTAAGGTCTTCCAAAGCATCGGTCTTGTTGTCTTTATCTTGTAGTAATACACCATTTAAACAGGTTCTTACTGTAGTACTGGGTAGGGCCACATCTTTTTTGATTAAGATGATACGGTTCTTCTTGCCTTTTAGGAGGTCCAAGGCCTCTTCTGTATAGCTAGGTGCAATGATCACCTCACAGAAAAGAGAGTGGATTTCCGTAGCAGTAGCTTCGTCTATCTCCTTGTTGCTTATAAGTACACCTCCAAAGGCAGAAACTGGATCTCCTGCCAAGGCGTCAAGATACGCTTGTTTTAAGGTTGGGCGGGTAGCCAAACCACAGGCATTGTTATGTTTTAAGATGGCAAAAGTGGGCTCGTCCTCTTTAAATTCTTCCATTAAGTTTACCGCGGCGTCTACATCCAATAAGTTGTTGTAGGAGAGTTCTTTTCCGTTCAATTTCTGGAACATAGCATCAAAATCCCCAAAGAAAAATCCTTTTTGGTGTGGGTTTTCCCCGTATCTAAGAATCTGTCCATTAAGCTCGCTAAGTTTCAATGCGGGCTGCTCCAGATCTTTGTTAAAGTAATTGAAGATAGCCGAATCGTAGTGAGAAGAAATGTTGAAAGATCTTGTTGCAAAACGCTTGCGTTCTTCCAAAGTGGTACTGCCGTTTCCTTGGGTCATTATTTCTAACACCTCGTCGTAATCGTTCATAGAGGAAACACAAAGGGTGTCTTTGTAATTCTTGGCAGCTGCACGGATCAAGGAAATACCTCCTATGTCTATTTTTTCAATAATATCTTCTTCGGAAGCTCCACTGGCTACCGTTTTTTCGAAAGGATATAAGTCTACGATAACAATATCCAATTGTGGGATGCCAAATTCCTTCAGCTGATCGCGGTCCCCTTGATTGTCCTGACGGTTCAAAATTCCCCCAAATACTTTTGGGTGCAAGGTTTTAACACGACCTCCCAGTATGGAAGGGTAACTTGTAATGTCCTCTACCGGAACTACATCGATGCCCAATTCTTTAATAAACTTTTCCGTGCCACCAGTAGAATAGATGGTGATTCCCAGTTCGTTAAGTTTTTTTACCAAGGGTGCCAGACCATCTTTATGGAATACTGAAATAAGGGCCGAGGTAGCTTTTTTAGAGGTGCTCATTTTTTTGTACTTATTGTTATAAATTATCAGGTTGTAAAAGTAGTTTTTTTGTGCTTAAAAACAGCAGGTTTAACAACAATCAGCTTAAAGTTTAATAAATTTTAGATACTTCTTGATTGACGAATTCCAAAAAGCGCTCATCTTCTTCCGTAAAGGGGTCCAGGGTGTTAGAGTCGATGTCTATTTGCCCAATATTTTCCCCATCCACAAAGAGGGGCACCACTATTTCGGATTTAACGGTGAGGCTACAGGCAATGTAATTGTCTTGAGCCTTAACGTCTGGGACCACAAAGTTTTGGTTAGATACGGCCACCTGTCCGCAGATGCCCTTTCCAAACGGGATTACGGTATGGTCTGTGGGCTCGCCCGCATAGGGTCCTAGGATAAGTTCTTCCTTGGTGCCGTTCCTAAAATAGAATCCGACCCAATCATAATAGGGGACACTGTCCTTCAGTAAAGTGCAAACAGCTTGGAGTTTTGCCTGAATATCATTGTCGGAAGCATTTAAGATGTCCGAAACTTTTGGTTTTAGTTGATGGAGCATAGTATTTTTTTGCAAAAATAACCTTATTTCCCAAAATTGTCTGCAAGATTTGGGAGTGCTCTTTTCCAGTATTTTATTTAGGTGGTTTTTATTAAGTATTGGGTGGGGAGAAATAGGAAGAAGTTTTAGGATGACAGGGCGAAGGTGTATATATAATTACTTATTTTTGTGTTGATGAAAAAAATCCTTTTTAAGATATCCTCCTTATTGCTGTCCTTTTTAGTGCTGGCAGCTACGGTTTCCTGGACGGTAAAAAAGCATTACTGTTTTGGGAACTTAGTGGATATTGCTTTTTTTCAGGAAGCGGAAAGCTGTGGTACTATTGCTGATCTAGAAACGGGAATGCTAGATTTTACAGTAGAGGAACCTCCTTGCTGTAGTAGTGAAGTGCTGTCAATTAAGGGCTTGGAAGACCTTGTTTATTCTTCCATTAAGGACTTAAAATGGGAGCTTCCTTTTATTTTTATGGTGCCTACAGCGGTTCCAAGTCATCACCCAGCACTATTATTTGATCCTTCCATTCCCAACAACTACAGAGCGCCCTCCCTCCAATTAGGGGAGTTGCAAGTGCGCTACCAGGTTTTTCTACTTTGAATTTGTATTAATATTTATTTCAACGTTCTGCATCTATAAACCGATGTGGGGGTATGTCGTGTATTTGTATAATATTAATATTGAGAATTATAGTAATGAAACGTTTTTTGACAGTTGTTTTATTGGGCCTTCCTATACTGATATTTTCCCAACATGTAGAAGGGGTGATATTAGAATCTAACCCAAATGGAAAAGAGATTGGGTTGTCCGGCGCCAATGTATATTGGTTAAACTCACAAACCGGGACCATAAGTGGTGAGGATGGTAGTTTCAGCATTCCATTTAATCCAGAGTTTAATCGGTTGGTGGTGAGTTATATAGGGTTTAAGACAGATACCCTGCTAATTAATGCACCAAAAGTGCTGCGGCACCACCTAAAGCCTTCCAATGAATTGGAGGAGGTGGTAGTGCAGAAGAAGAGGGATGCTTTGCAAAAGTCCTATTTTAGTACGCAGAACGTGGTAACTATTAACAGCGCAGAGCTGTTAAAGGCTGCCTGCTGTAATCTATCCGAAAGTTTTGAGACCAATCCGTCTATAGATGTGAATTTTTCCGATGCACTCTCGGGAACTAAACAAATTCAAATGTTAGGACTTACCAGTCCCTATTTGTTGATAACCCAAGAAAATATCCCCATGGTGCGTGGTGGGTCTCAGGTGTACGGACTTAGTTTTGTGCCGGGGACTTGGGTAGAAAGCATTCAGATCACCAAGGGTGGTGGAAGTGTGGTGAACGGCTACGAGAGTATATCTGGGCAGATAAATGCAGAGCTGGTAAAGCCCTTTACCGATGAGCGTGTTTTTGTGAATGGGTATGCCAATATGAATGGGAGGCTGGAGCTGAATACGCATCTCAACCACGCGCTAAACGATAAATGGAGTTCCGGACTCTACCTGCATGGTAATTATAGGAACGCCAAGGAGGATGGGAATAATGATGGATTCTTAGATGCCCCCTTGGGTGGTCAGGTTAATATTCTAAACAGATGGCAGTATCAAAATCCGGAAAAGGGATGGGTGAGCTTTATTAATCTCCGATTTTTAAAGGACGATAAGCAAACGGGAGAAGTCAATTTTAATCCGGCTACAGACAAGTTCACCACTAACTCCTGGGGGAGTGAGATAGATACGAGGCGGTTTGATTCTTCCTTAAAAATAGGTTACGTTTTTCCCGAGCTTCCTTTTCAGAGCCTAAGTTTTCAAACAGCTTATAGTTTGCATAAGCAGGATTCTTATTTTGGCTTTAATCAGTATCATATAGATCATGAGAGTAGTTATACCAATTTGCAGTTCAGTTCTATTATTGGCGATACAAGAAGTAAGTTTAAGACGGGTTTAACTATCGCCTATGACGGCTATACCGAAATGGTGAACGCGGTAGATCACTCTAGGGTAGATAAATCCGCAGGGGCCTATTTTGAATATAGTTACGATGATTTAAAGCAATGGAGTCTTACTGCCGGATTAAGGGTGGATGCGCATAATAATTTGGGGGAATTTGTGACCCCTAGGTTACATCTACGCTATCTTCCTTGGGAGCGGGCAAGTCTTAAGGGTTCGGTTGGCCGAGGTAGAAAAGCAGCCAATATTTTTGCCGAAAACCAGCAACTATTTGGGTCTGCACGCGAAATTGTTTTAGCTGGGCAGGGTAGTGGTGCCTATGGCCTAGAAGCAGAGGATGCCTGGAATTACGGAATGGGCTTTTTACAGGGATTCACACTTTTTAATAGGCCTGGAAACTTCTCACTGGACTATTATGTTACGGACTTTAAGAATCAGGTAGTGGTAGATTGGGAAGATCCACGAGAGGTCTCCTTTTATAATTTGGATGGAAAGAGTAGGGCTAAAAGCTTTCAGGTTGAGTTGAACCATGAACTCCTAGAAAATGTAGAGGTAAGAACCGCCTATAAGTACTACGACGTAACAACCGATTACCTATCGGGGTCTTTGCAAAAGCCATTGCAGGCGCAGCACAGATTCTTTACCAATATTGGATACGTCACCAAAGCAAAGGAAAACGGTTCCCTTTGGCGAATGGACTATACCCTGCATGTTTTGGGGAGGCAACGCCTGCCCAATACTACTAGTAATGCAGCCGAATATCAACTGGGAGAGTTTTCACCTTCATTTGGGTTGATGAACGCCCAGCTGACCAGGGTGTTCTCCAATAAATTTGAAATTTATATTGGAGGAGAGAATTTGACGGACTATGTTCAGGATCGCCCTGTCTTGAGTGCAGGGGATCCCTTTGGCGTTAATTTTGATACCACTATTATCTATGGTCCTACTATGGGAAGAATGTTTTATACAGGATTTAGATATAAATTATAATTTTATAGGAACAATAATTGATAAAAAGAAGAAATATGAAGCTAAAAAAAATATTCTTGGGTCTTGTCTTTGCTGTAATTTCATTAGTGGCCTTCGGACAGGAGAAAAATAAAAAATTAACCTTTGAGGTTAACGGGAAGTGCTCCATGTGTAAAGAGCGAATAGAAGAAGCGGCTTTAGGGGTGAAGGGGGTTAAATTTGCCTCTTGGGATATTCCTACGCATCAATTATCCATTATAATGGATGAGCGTAAAACCAATTCCATGAAAATTAAAATGGCCATCGTAGCTGTTGGGCATGATACCAAGGAGTTGAAAGCTGCCGATGAGGTCTATAACGGCATACATCCTTGCTGCAGGTATCGCGAAGATAATTCGGATGATGGCGAGCAGCATTAAGGTCTCTTGATCTTTTAGGGGGATTAAAACGAAAAGCCGTTCTTGAAAATTTCAAGAACGGCTTTTTTAATAAGTGCTTGTTTTAGCAAGATGCTATTACATCATTCCAGGCATTCCACCACCCATTGGGGCTTGTGGACCTGAAGGAGCATCCTCCTTGATGTCGGTTAGGGCACACTCGGTAGTTAAGATCATTCCGGCAACCGAAGCTGCATTTTCCAATGCAATTCTGGTTACTTTCTTTGGGTCAATAATACCCGCTTTAATCATGTCTACGTACTCTTCGGTCTTGGCATCATATCCAAAGTCGCCTTTACCGTCCAATACCTTAGCAACCACTACGGAACCTTCGCCACCTGCATTGGCAACGATAATTCTCAATGGAGCCTCAATAGCTCTGGCTACTATCTGGATACCAGTCTCCTCATCAGGAGTTTCTGCTTTTATTTCGGATAGAAGTGCTTTGGTTCTGATCAAGGCAACTCCTCCACCGGCAACGATACCTTCTTCTACAGCTGCTCTAGTAGCGTGTAGTGCATCGTCTACCCTGTCTTTCTTCTCTTTCATTTCTACTTCGGAAGCGGCACCTACATATAGTACAGCAACTCCACCGGCTAATTTAGCCAAACGCTCCTGAAGTTTTTCTTTGTCGTAATCAGAAGTAGTGCTATCTATTTGAGCTTTAATCTGGTTTACTCTAGTCTTAATAGCTTCTGGGTCTCCAGCGCCGTTTACTACAGTAGTATTGTCCTTGTCAATGGAAATCTTCTCACAGGTACCCAACATTTCCAAGGTAGCGTTTTCCATAGTAAAGCCTCTTTCCTCAGAAATTACGGTACCACCAGTTAGGATAGCGATGTCTTCTAACATAGCTTTTCTTCTGTCTCCAAAACCTGGGGCTTTTACCGCTGCAATTTTCAAAGAACCTCTTAGTTTGTTTACAACCAAAGTGGCCAATGCTTCACCATCTACGTCCTCTGCGATGATCAATAATGGTTTTCCAGACTGAGCTACTGGCTCCAATACTGGTAAAAGATCCTTCATGGAAGAAATCTTCTTGTCGTAAAGAAGAATGTAAGGGTCGTCCAAATCTGCAGTCATCTTTTCAGAATCAGTTACAAAATATGGAGATAGGTACCCTCTGTCAAACTGCATTCCTTCAACAACGTCTACATAGGTTTCCATTCCTTTGGCCTCTTCCACGGTAATAACCCCTTCCTTGCCAACTTTGCTAAATGCTTGTGCAATTAAGTCACCAATAGTTTGGTCGTTATTGGCGGAAATAGAAGCAACCTGCTTAATTTTATCGGAAGAATCACCAACCTTCTTGGCTTGGTTGGCCAAGTCTGCGATGATAGTACTTACAGCCTTGTCTATACCTCTTTTAAGGTCCATCGGATTTGCACCGGCCGCAACGTTCTTAAGTCCTTCTTTTACGATTGCCTGAGCAAGTACGGTAGCAGTAGTAGTACCATCACCTGCCAAATCGTTGGTTTTGGAAGCAACTTCCTTTACCATCTGGGCACCCATATTTTCCAGGGTGTCTACCAATTCTATTTCCTTAGCTACGGTAACACCATCCTTAGTGATGTTTGGTGCGCCGAATGATTTGCTGATAATTACGTTTCTACCCCTTGGTCCCAAGGTTACTTTTACTGCATTAGCCAATGCATCAACACCGCGTTTTAAGCCGTCTCTTGCATCGATATCAAATGTTATATCTTTTGCCATAATTAATTTGTATTGTGCTATCCCGCATAAACGGGAATCTGATTAATATTAAATTTTAATTAAAACGATTAGGCGCCCCCAAGTAGGTGGGAGCTATAGAATTTAATTAAATGATCGCTAGGATGTCGCTCTCGCGCATCATTAAGTATTCGTTACCTTCCAATTTTAGCTCTGTGCCGGCATATTTTCCATAAAGAACAGTGTCACCAACCTTAAGGGTTACTTTAGCTTCGTCAGTACCGGGACCAACAGCTACTACCTTGCCTTGTTGTGGTTTTTCTTTTGCGGTATCTGGAATGTAAAGACCGGAAGCAGTCTTGGTTTCTGCAGCCATAGGCTCTATAAGAACTCTATCCGCTAATGGTTTAATGCTAACTTTAGCCATATTAATTAGATTTTAAATTGTTATTAATTTCCAATGATTATGGCAGAAATTATGCCATTGTTGAAAAACTGACACTTTATGAAATAAAAATGCCAGCTTGTCACGAAAGCTGGCATTGTTGTAAGATTTATGTCTTTTAGTCCCTATTCTACACTATCCGTAGCATTGTTGGCAGGTGTTGTTGCCGGAGCTCCAGGTAATACACCTGGGGTAGTATTTTCAATGGGGTCTCCATTCAGTAATTTAGAATCGGTATCGCTAAAGCTGCCTTTTACCGCTATGTTAGATACCAGGATCAATACCACTAAAAGAGCGGCTAGGGTCCAAGTACTTCTGTCTAGGAAATCTCCTGTTTTTTTAACACCTCCTACAACCTGACTTCCGCCACCTCCGAAAGAGCTAGAGAGGCCTCCTCCTTTTGGGTTTTGTACCATAATGACTAACATTAGTAAAAGGGCCACCAAAATGATCAGGACTAAGAATATTGTAAATGTAGTATTCATCAAATTATGTTTTATCTTGTTGTAATTTTTCCACCGCTTTTATTCGGTCAGCAAAGAAACTACTTTTTTCTGGATATTTCAAACTTAAAATTCTGTAAGCCTGTATGGCTTGTTTGTATTTTTTCTGCTCCACATATACCTTGGCAAGGGTAGCGGTCATCAGTTCGTTCTGGTCAATGGTCAGGGAATCTTTAATGGATACCTTAGTAGTATTCTCTTTGGGGACTATTTTGGGATTGGCCTGAATGAACTTATCTATAAGTTCAAATTTTTTCTTTTTGTGGTCAGAATTGTTTTGGGCCGACTCCTTTTTTTTGGGTTTTGAGGCTGTCTGTGGCGTGGTTTTCTCCCTTTTTTGTGGTTGGTTGGTGAGCTGTAACCATTCACCAAATGAGTAGCGTTCTTTTTTTGAAAAGCTAAGGGGTTTCCCTATTTCAAGAATTTCTTCCGCTTTTTTTTTATCCTCGGCTAAGGATTCATCTATTTTGGGGTCCTTGGAGGTGAATAGGGAGGGATCTAAAATTTGATTGGCGTCCTTTGCAGTACGGGGCCATGGTTCGTCCTCCGAAGTGGCAATCAGGGATTGCTCTTCCTTAAACTCCGACTTAACTTCTTCGGAAACGGTGGGGGTTTCGTTTAGCGGGGTGGTTTTCCCAGAAATAGAATCGGCAATCGTATTCTGGAGAAAATATTTGGAAGTGATAAAGTCGAACAAGATATCCCTATCTGCGGTATAGGCGGCCGTAACTTTAAGGGCGTTGTTATACTTAAAGCTGTTGAGGTTGCGCAAGCCTTTTAAGTGCATGGCCCTAGCCGCTTGGAAATATGGATATTCTTCCAAAATGTCTTCCAATTGGTGGGTCTGCACTGGGGAAACCAGTTTATCAGGGTTTTGTAGTAGGTATGTAAAATCCTGTACGTTCATAGATTACCAATCTGCCAATGATTTGTTGAATATGTCTTGAGTGATACGCTCAAAGATGACTTGATGGGCTTGGTCCTTCACAGTAGAA
Organism: Arenibacter lacus; assembly: GCF_008711145.1. NCBI lineage: Bacteria > Pseudomonadati > Bacteroidota > Flavobacteriia > Flavobacteriales > Flavobacteriaceae > Arenibacter > Arenibacter lacus. The sequence continues at coordinate 9,836 of NZ_VVIN01000008.1, read as the reverse complement.
AACTGTGAATTTGCCGGGTAATCATAAAAGAACGAAAAACGCTGTTCAAAATCAACATCTTGTTTGGTGTTGTTAAAAAATCGAACATTCACTGCAATGGTCAGTCTGTTTTGGGCAGCGGTCTGCTGCGCGGTGGCAGACATTGGAGAAATGCGGTATTCCACAATTTCCCCTTCGTATAAAAGGTCTCCGTTAGAGGTAACTAAGTTAAGGCTGGTCTGGTTTAGGATTAGGTCTTGTAGCGCCAAAGTAAAATCCCTGTCCATTCCTGGCTCAAACGTAGATCCCGGATTTTGGGAGGCATAGTTTTGAAAATAAGGTACCTGGAAAGTTTTGGCGCTTCCCACATCACCTCCGGTAAAGTTATAGATACCACAACTAGAAATACCTGCCACCAAGACAAGCATAAAAATTAACTGTTTACTCTTTATCATTCTCTTTTTTCTTACTGTCCACTGACTACTGTTCACTGACTACTGTTCACTGCCCACTGCCCACTGATCACTGCCCACTGCCATTCGTCTACAGATTGTATTGTTTAATTTTTCGGTATAAGGTACGTTCCGATATTCCCAGCTCTTGGGAGGCTGCTTTTCTTTTTCCTTTATTTCTTTCCAAGGATTTTTTGATGAGTTCTATTTCCTTTTCTTGTAAAGATAGGGTTTCTTCCTCTTCTATTTCCTCCGCAAAATGATACTTGTCCTCTTTTGAAGGGGGGCTGCTTGGGCTGTCCATAGGAGGTCTTGGTAATTCCAAAATACTAGGAGCTACTTCCTCCTCTTCCTCCGTATAGATTTCTTCTTCTTTCCCGTATATTTTTCGGATTAGATTCTCGTTTTCCTCCTGTACTTTTGCGCTGTCGTTGTTGTTCAGCAGTTCTAGCGTCAGCTTTTTAAGGTCGTTTAGATCCCCCTTCATGTCAAATAAGACCTTATAGAGAATTTCCCTTTCATTGCTAAAATCGCCCTTCTTTTTGTCCTCTTCCACTATAGCGGGCAGGTTGGTGTTCCCTGCGTTAGGTAAATAGCTGTTTAGGGTAGCGAGGGAAATAATTCTGCTCTCCTCCAAGACGGAAATCTGTTCGGCGATATTTCGCAATTGCCGGATGTTTCCGGGCCAGCGGTATTTAACAAGCAGCTGAACTGCATCATCTTCCAATCTGATGGTAGGCATTTTGTATTTCTGCCCAAAATCTGCAGCGAATTTTCTAAATAACAGGTGAATATCGTCCTTCCGTTCTCTTAAGGGCGGTATATTGATCTCTACGGTACTTAATCTATAGTACAGATCTTCACGGAATTTTTCCTTTTTAATAGCTTCGAACATATTCACATTGGTCGCCGCTACTATCCTAACATCCGTTTTCTGAACCTGGGAAGAACCTACCTTTAGGAACTCCCCGTTTTCCAATACCCGTAATAATCTAACCTGGGTGGTTAGCGGGAGTTCGCCCACTTCATCCAAAAATATGGTGCCGCCGTCGGCTACTTCAAAATAACCGCTTCTAGTAGCGGTGGCCCCGGTAAACGCCCCTTTCTCATGTCCGAAGAGTTCACTGTCAATGGTTCCTTCGGGGATGGCACCACAGTTAACCGCTATATATTTGGCGTGCTTTCTATGGGAAAGGGAGTGAATAATTTTTGGGATGGCCTCTTTCCCCACACCACTCTCCCCGGTTACCAATACGGAAATATCCGTAGGGGCAACTTGGATGGCCTTTTCAATGGCACGATTCAGCTTCACATCGTTGCCAACAATTTCATATCGTTGTTTTGTTGCTTGGATCGATTCCATGGACTTAATTATTATGAGAATATCCTACAGGGGTTCCTAGCAGGGTTCCTGAGGTGCAATCATTGATTTTTACATTGACGAAATCCCCAGGTTTATAGTGTTCCTTGGGGAATACCACTACCGCATTTTGGGAGTTTCTGCCCATCCAATCTAGTTCGGATTTTTTGGAGGTTCCTTCAATAAGGACTTCTACGGTCTTCCCTAGCTGTTGTTTGCTTCGGTAATGACTGTGTTCTCGCTGTAGGTCAATGATTTCTTGCAGTCTTCGCTTTTTGGTTGCTTCCGGGACATCATCTTCCAGGTTTTTGGCAGCTGCCGTGCCCGGTCTTTCCGAATATGCGTACATATAGCCAAAATCATATTTTACCTCCCGCATTAAGGATAAGGTATCCTGATGGTCATCTTCCGTTTCCGTTGGAAAGCCAGCAATCATATCTTGGGATATTGAACAGTCTGGAATAATCTCCATGATATTTCTTACCAATTCCAAATACTCCTCACGAGTATGTTGCCTATTCATTTTCTGAAGAATGCTATTGCTACCACTTTGCACCGGAAGGTGAATGTAATTGCAGACATTTTCATATTTACCCACCACTCTTATCACATCCAGGGTCATGTCCTGAGGATTGGAGGTAGAGAAACGGATTCTTAGTTTTGGATGTGCCTGCGCCACCATTTCCAATAGACTGGCAAAGTTTACCGAAGTGGCTTTTTGTATTTCCGAGGCGTGCTTAAAATCCTTCTTTAGGCCACCACCGTACCATAGGTAGCTATCTACATTCTGCCCTAGTAAGGTTATTTCTTTATAACCCTTACCTACAAGGTCTGTTACCTCTTCCAAAATGGATTGGGGATCCCTGCTTCGCTCCCTGCCCCTAGTAAAGGGAACAACGCAGAAAGTACACATATTATCGCATCCACGGGTAATAGATACAAAGGCAGAAACCCCGTTGGTATTAAGTCGAACCGGGGAAATATCCCCATAGGTTTCTTCCTTGGAAAGAAGGACGTTTACCGCATTTCGGCCCCCATCTACTTCGCTTATTAAATTGGGTAGGTCTTTGTAGGCATCCGGGCCTACTACCATATCTACAATTTTCTCCTCCTCCAGTAACTTGGCTTTTAGCCTTTCGGCCATGCAACCCAACACACCAACCTTCATATGGGGACGGTGACGTTTAACTGCGTTAAATTTTTCCAATCGCTTGCGAATGGTAAGTTCTGCCTTTTCTCTAATAGAGCAGGTGTTTACCAGTACTAAGTCTGCATCTTCCAATTCCTGGGTGGTGCTAAACCCCTCTTTTGATAAGATGGAAGCCACTATTTCACTGTCCGAAAAATTCATGGCGCAACCATAGCTCTCTATGTATAATTTTCTGGAACTTGTTTCCTTAGCTTGTAGGGATAAGGCAGTTCCTTGTATGGATTCATCTATTGTCTTCTCCATGTTATGGTAAATATGCTTTTTGCTTTATTGGTTTGCAAAGATAGCATTATATGGAGATATGTGACATATTGACAGTTAAAAATAAAATAAAAAGTGCTGTCATTTATACCTTATTATATAGCTTGTCTAAGGAAGCAATGAAGCAGGGCTTTTTGGTTACGCAACGCAATGGGTTATTCCACATCTATTATAGGACTGCTGAGGGATGTGATATTTTAAGGCCTCTTTCCTGTGGAGATTGTTGGGCTGGATTATCCTAGCTTAGGGCAGAATGAAATGGTTTAAACAATATATAAGAATGGTATACTTTTTTTTAAAAAATTATAGGTTTCTAATAGTGCCCCTCTCTTTACTGGTTTTCTCGTGTTCGAGTACGGGGGATCCCATAGGGGATGAAGCGCAATTAAAAAGTTTGCATGCAGGAATTCAGAAAATGGCGAAAAGCGAAACCTGTGTGGATAGTGCTGAGTGGCGATTTACAGCTTTTGGTTCCAAGGCCTGCGGCGGACCCCAGTCTTACATCGCTTATTCCACGAAGATAGACACGGTGCTTTTTAAAGACAAGGTAAAGCGGTATAACGAGGCAATGGCGGCCTACAATGAAGCGCATGGTGTGGTGTCTGACTGTGCGGTGGTGGAAAAGCCTGCTGGGTTAATCTGTAGGGATGGAGAGCCCGAGTTTGTCTACTGAAGAATTGCCAAACTCTAAAATTTTATTCCAATATTTTATCGAAATCACCTGTTTTTGCCAGGTGATTTTTTGTGTCATATAAGAACCTGATGGCATGAAATTAAAAAAATCAGTTACTTTTGTTTCTCCAAAAACGAGTTAATGGCAAAGAATTTAGTAATTGTAGAGTCTCCTGCTAAGGCAAAGACTATTGAGAAATTTTTAGGAAAGGACTTTAAGGTAACCTCCAGTTTTGGGCATATTGCCGATTTACCTTCCAAGGAATTGGGTGTGGATGTGGAAAATAATTTTGCCCCTAAGTATATCGTGGATAAGGATAAAAAAGCGGTGGTCAAAAAACTAAGGGATCTTGCTAAAAAGGCAGAAACCGTATGGCTGGCCAGTGATGAGGACCGAGAGGGAGAGGCTATTTCTTGGCATTTAACCGAGGAGTTGAAATTGGACAAAAAGAAGACCAATCGGATCGTCTTTAACTCCATTACCAAATCTGCAATCCAAAAAGCAATTGAAAATCCAAGGGAGATTAATTACAACCTAGTAAACGCTCAGCAAGCGAGAAGGGTGTTAGATCGTTTAGTGGGGTACGAATTATCCCCCGTGCTTTGGAAAAAAATAAAACCGGGACTTTCTGCCGGTAGGGTACAGTCTGTAGCTGTACGGTTAATAGTGGAAAGAGAAAGAGCTATCGAGGCCTTTGTTCCTGAGGCAGCCTTTAGGATTTCGGCCGAGTTTAAGACGAGTGAGGGTAGCATAGTTACCGCTAAATTAAATAAGACCTATGCTAGTAAAAAGGCCGCGGAAGACTTTTTAAAACAAAATATAGGAGCCAGCTTTTCGGTAGCGAAATTAGAGAAGAAACCGGCGAAAAAATCGCCCGCAGCGCCCTTTACTACTTCCACCCTGCAACAGGAGGCATCTAGGAAATTGTATTTCTCGGTTTCTAAGACCATGCAAGTAGCACAGCGATTATATGAAGCTGGATTGATAACATACATGAGAACGGATAGCGTAAATCTTTCCAGTGAGGCAATTGGTGCTGCCAAGGATGCTATCATTAAAAATTACGGGGAAGAGTACAGTAAGGTTAGAAACTTTACGGGTAAGACAAAGGGTGCCCAGGAGGCACACGAGGCCATTCGCCCTACAGATATGAACAATCAATCTCCTTCTTTGGAGCGGGATCAGGCCAAATTGTACGAACTTATTTGGAAGCGTACCCTAGCCTCGCAAATGAGCGATGCTCAGTTAGAGCGTACCAACGTGAAAATAAAGGCCAATACCCATAAAGAAGAGTTTACTGCCAATGGGGAGGTGATAAAATTTGATGGTTTCCTTAAAGTGTATTTAGAAGGAACGGACGAAGAAGATATTGCTGAAGAGCAAGAAGGAATGCTTCCTGCCATGAAAGAAGGGGAGGCATTGGAGAATAGGTATATAACCGCTACAGAACGATTCTCCAGAGCGCCCTACCGTTTCACAGAGGCTTCCTTGGTGAAGAAGTTGGAAGAGTTGGGAATTGGAAGACCTTCTACCTATGCGCCTACGATCTCTACTATTCAAAATAGGGGCTATATAGAAAAGGGGAATATAGAAGGAACGGAGCGGAAATATGTGCAGCTGCGGTTTAAAGCTGATAAAATATCGACCCAAGAATTAACCGAAAATGTAGGCTCGGACAAAGGGAAAATGGTGCCCACTGATATTGGGATCATTGTGACCGATTTCCTAGTAGGACATTTCGAATCTATTTTGGACTACCATTTTACCGCAAAGGTAGAAGAGCAGTTTGATGAGATTGCCTCCGGAAACGAAGATTGGCAAAAGGTGATGAAGAATTTCTATAGTGATTTTCATCCTCAGGTAAAACATGTGGAAGAAAACGCAGATAGGGCCAGTGGAGAGCGCATCCTTGGAACCGATCCAGAGTCGGGCAGGCAGGTGTCCGTTAGGTTGGGGAGGTTTGGACCCATGGTGCAAATTGGGACGGTAGACGATGAAGAGAAACCCTTGTTTGCTAGTTTGTTGCCAGATCAATCCCTAGGTACTATTACCTATGAGGAGGCCATGGACCTGTTTAAATTACCTAGAAAGCTAGGGGAGTATGAAGGAGAGGAAGTAGAAGCTAATGTGGGTAGATTTGGACCTTATGTGAAATTTGGGAAAACATTTATCTCTATGGCCAAGGGAGAAAGTGCCATGGAAATTACGATGGATAGAGCTATAGAGCTTATTGTGGAAAAACAAAAGGCAGACGCCCCCATCGCAATGTACGAAGGTAAAGAGGTGACCAAAGGTGTTGGGAGGTTTGGACCATTTATTAAATGGGACGGGATGTTCATCAATGTAAACAAGAAATACGATTACGACAACCTTACCAAAGCCGATATTGAGGAATTGATAGAGGTGAAAAAGCAAAAAGAGATCGATAAATTAATACAGGAGTGGCCAGAAGAAGGGATCCGTATTGAAAAGGCTAGGTGGGGAAGGCATAACATTATAAAGGGTAAGATTAAGGTAGAGGTTTCAAAAGACGTAGATCCTACCAAGATAAGCTTGGAAGAAGCAAAGGCATTGATCGAGAAAAAAACGCCTAAGAAGAAAGCCAAAGCAAAACCAAAAGCAAAGGCAAAACCAAAGACTAAAAAGTAATATGGCCTTCAATTTTTTAGTTCCCGTTAAGGAGGAGGTTTTGGCCTATTGTGAGTTGTTAACCTCCCAAGCCATGGGGAGACAAATTATTAAACATTCCGAAAAGCATGGTCTTCCAGATTTGTCCAAGGCCAGTGTAGCGCTTTTGGGAGTAAATGAAACTAGGAACGCCTTTGGTGAGCCTAAAGAGCCACTAGATCTGTCAGGGATTAGACGGCAATTCTATAGTCTGATGAAAGGTAATTGGAATACCAATATGGTAGATCTGGGGGATGTGGAGCCTGGAGATGCGGTAGAGGATACCTTCTTTGTGGTAAAGGAGGTGGTGGCAAAGCTAATTGAGAAAAATATTATTCCTATAGTAATAGGTCCTACCCAGGATCTTACTTATCCCACTTATAGGGCTTTTGATGGACTTATGAACATGGTGAATTTGGTCTCCATAGATAGTAGGTTCGATTTTGGATTGGATGGGGATCAGATTTCTACGGATTCTTATATGAGTAGGATCATCACCGATAAACCCAATAATCTTTTTAATTTTTCCAATATTGGCTACCAAAGCTATTTTAATGCACAGGAGGAATTAGATCTTATGGAGCGTTTATTTTTTGATTATTATCGGCTAGGCCAGATGATCAATAATATGACTTTGGCAGAACCTGTACTTAGAAATGCCCATTTGGTAAGTTTGGACGCCCAGGCTATCCGTGCGGCGGAAATGGGGTTTTCCAATAATTTTTCGCCCAATGGGTTTACCGGGAGAGAAATATGTACCATTGCCAGATATGCGGGGATAAGCGATAATGTATCCGTGTTTGGGATATATGAGGTTGAGAATAATAATCAATCTTTTCAGCTGATCTCTCAGCTGATGTGGTATTTTATTGAAGGTCTTAACTTCAGGATTAAAGAATACCCAGATAGTGAGAATAACGACTTTAGCAAGTATACCGTGCCAATCGAAAATGAGTCGCTTATCTTCTATAAAAGTCATCTTACCGAAAGATGGTGGGTAGAAGTACCTTCAATACTTATGGCACATACTAAAACAAATTCACCTGCGTTATTACCTTGCACTGAACTGGAATATTTGGAAGCATGTGACCAGAATATCCCGGAGAGGTGGTTTAAAGCGTATAAAAAAGGCTTTAATTGAGTTAAAATTTTTAGGGTATAAAGACTATTTTATACAATAAAAAAATTAAAATTAAGTTTTAGAGAGTAATACTTGTGTTTGCATTTATAAAGATAATCGAAATTTAACCAGACGTATGAAGAAGCTATTGTTGTCATCCATAGCATTTGTTTTTTTACTCTCAAGTTGTGGGTCCGGAACAAAGGGAGAACTTGTAGGAGCTAAAGGAAAAAAATGGCATCCAGAAAAACCCTATGGGATGGTATTAATCCCACGTGGCTCTTTTACCATGGGGAAAACAGAGGAAGATCAGGCAAAGATTCTCAATGCGCCGGCAAAAACTGTAACGGTTAGGTCCTTTTATATGGACGATACCGAAATCACCAATAGTGAATACAGGCAGTTTGTAGAATGGGTGAAAGATTCCATTGTACGAACCCAGTTGGCAATTTTGGCAGACGAATTGGGATTAGGTCCCGAAGATGGGGGCATTGGGGAATATGCATTTTTGGATGCAGATACTACTCGTCTTTCTGTGTACGACAAGTATATGTTGGATAGGTATTCCGGACAGGGAGAAACTGGCTATGAAGGAAGGGCATTGAATAAAAGGCCTAACTTAATATGGGATGTTTCTAAATACCCAGATGAATACTATACAGAAATTATGGTAGACTCCATGTACATTTCGGAGGAGGAATCCTATAATGGGCAGCGTCATATAGATGTTAAGCGCTTAAAGTACAAGTATACCTGGATGGATATAGAGGCTGCGGCCAGATCCAGAAATGGGAACAGAAGAGATTTTATAAAACAGGAAGAATTGGAAGTGTACCCAGATACCACGGTATGGATAAGAGACTTTTCCTATTCTTATAATGAGCCAATGCACAATGATTACTTCTGGCACGATGCGTATAGTGAATACCCAGTGGTAGGGGTTACCTGGAAACAGGCCCAGGCATTTTGTAATTGGAGGACTAAATTTAAGAACGACGACCAAAAAAGTAGGGGCAAGCAGTTTGTAAACCGCTTTAGATTGCCCACCGAAGCAGAATGGGAATATGCTGCCAGAGGTGGAATTGAAGGGGGTACGTACCCATGGGGTGGTCCGTATGTAATTGGTGACACGGGTTGCTTTATGGCCAACTTTAAACCCCAAAGAGGGGACTATGCTGCGGATGAGGCCTTATACACCGTAGAGGCCAGGTCTTATGAGCCCAACGATTACAACCTGTACAATATGGCAGGGAATGTTTCGGAATGGACCAATAGTAGTTATGATCCCAATGCGTACGAATATGTGTCTACCATGAACCCATATGCCGGAACAGCAGAAAATAAACGAAAGGTAATCCGAGGAGGATCTTGGAAAGATGTGGCTTACTTTTTACAGGTAAGTACCAGGGATTACGAATACCAGGATTCAGCACGTAGCTATATCGGCTTCAGAACGGTGCAGGATTATATGGGGGAAGAAGATTCAACAGGAAGGTAATACTTACTAGGAGTTATAATCAACAACGACCAAATACTTATTATTAATTATACTTAACTAAATTCACGAATATGGCACAATCAAAATCAACTAAAAAATTATTTCAGATGGCCTATGGCCTAGGGGCATCTATAGTGATCATAGGAGCATTGTTTAAAATTCTTCACTGGCAATTTGGTCCGTTAACGGGCGGACTTCTGTTAGCAGTTGGTCTTATTACAGAGGCATTGATATTTGCAATCAGTGCATTTGAACCTGTGGATGAAGAGTACGACTGGTCTTTGGTGTACCCAGAACTAAACGGAGGCGCCCTTGCTGCCAAAGCAAACGCCAAGGAAGCGGCGGAGGTTAGGGAAGCAGAAGTGTCCTTATCTAGAAAATTAGACGAACTTTTAAAAGAAGCTGGTGTAGACGCCAGTCTTATGCAGAGCCTTGGTTCCAGTATCAAAAATTTTGAAGGTGCAGCCAAAGGAATCGCCCCTACCGTAGACGCTATGGAATCTACTAGGAAGTACTCAGATGAGATGGTGCAGGCAGCTGCCCAAATGGAATCTTTGAATAGTCTGTATAAGGTGCAACTGGAAAGTGCCAGTAGACAGGCATCTATCAATGAGGA
>NZ_VVIN01000079.1:0-12579 GCF_008711145.1 Arenibacter lacus | reverse complement strand
CGTTAGCGGGCATGCAAAACAAAAAACAATGGCGACAGAATTGACAACAATACAATGGACTGAAATTCTTCTGGACAACAAAATCACGAATGATCTGGACATCGCAATATTTCAAGGACTTTACTCTTTTGACGGACATAAAGCTCCAGCAAGTCAAATCGGACTTTTACTCGGTTACACTGGGAAAAACACTTCAAGTCCTCTTAACTTAGAAATTGGACGATATGCTAAACGAATAGCTGAACATTATGAAATCAACTTCACGGCACGTTCAATGAGAAAGTATAAGTATTGGGACTTGTTCTTTAAAGGTTGGGACGAAGAACCATTTTTCATTTGGCAATTACGACCTGAACTCAAAGAAGCACTTGAAGTAACAGGACTGACAGGAGAATAACAATATCCTGAAGAAATTCCAATTGACGACCAGACAACTTTAACCGAAGGACTAAAAAGAACAATTTTGGTAAACACATATGAACGTAATCCAAAGGCGCGACAGAAATGTATTGAACATTGGAAACCAGTTTGCTCCGTTTGCGACTTTGACTTTGAAAAGAAATATGGCGACCTGGGAAAAGGGTTTATTCACGTTCATCATTTAGTTCCCGTTTCGGACATAGGACGAACTTACCAAGTTGACCCAGTTAATGGGGACAAGACCATATATATTTTGCCCCAGGTAATTTTTTCGTTTTTAACGCCTTTCGTTCCCAAACAACTCAAAGCCAGCAATACCAAAGCAAATATTTTGGTATATAAGGTGTGTTCAAACAGTCCTGCCGTCCGGTTGAAGTTGGCCAATATTTTGTTGACCAACTCTAAAGTCCAACTATGTTCCAAAAAGAACCCGTAACAAAACCAGTATAGGTGCATCAACACGATGATGATGCTTACTGCCCGCATAAACGCCATAATCTTTGCCAGTCCTCTTAAATCGTCTTCGCCCTGCATTTTTAAAATTTTTTAAGGTTCGAGCGTTAATTTAAAAGTTGTGTAGTTTGGTTGTAGGAAGGTGTAGTATTTGGCCGTGGACGGCAGTGTTTGGCTTGATAATACAGGATGAAAATTAAAAATATTAAAAAGCAACACTATTGAAGCCGGGTCTTATAGGATAGTAAAAGAAGTCTGGCCAGAAAACCGAGAACATAAGAAAAGGACGTTGACAGCGGAGTTTATTGTTGAATAGCATTTTTAGTATAATTATTCTATAGGTTATGAGTGTTTGATTGACGATTATCTCTTTCCTTCCTTTAAGTGCAATCCACAGTTATATCATTCTTTTGTAATATTTTTTATCTCTAATTAGAGAAAAATTTTAATATGTCAATATTTTATTATTTCTTTGAATGGAGAAATAAATATTAATGAATGATTAAGGCAATCTAAAAGTATTTTTAATAGATAACCATCCAACCTTGTGATTATGAAAAACTTTAATTACACTAAACAATGGCTTGTTCTTGTTATTTTGGGTCTGTTTTTATTTTCTTGTAGTAGAGACGACCAGTCAGAAATACAACAGGAACCCTCAAATTTCATTAAAGAAGAAATAGCTATTGATATTGCGAAGAAGATTAACATTGATTCGAAATCTTCCTATTCAAAAAAAGCCGCCACCAAAGAAGAAAAGAAAATAGGAAACATATTACCCGTAAAGGATGAAAGCAATGAGACTGTATTTTATATAGTTAATTATGAAGGTGATGGGTTCATGATTCTATCAGCAGACAACAGGGTTTCTCCAATTTTGGCATATTCTGATACAAACACATTCAGGACAAATGCTGAAAGCTATCCGTCCGGGCTTGTGGAATGGCTCTCATTAACAAAGGAAAAAGTAAAGTCTGTTAGATTAAATAATGAGAAACAATCGGAGGAATTAAAAATTGAATGGGAAAATTTAATTTCATCTCAAGAAGGAAATATATCACAGCTAAAAGAAGATCCAATTGATCCCAATGATTGCGAAGATGAACATGAACAGGTTGGCCCGTTATTATCGACTACTTGGAACCAAACCTGTGGATACAATGATTATATGCCGGTTTTAAATTGCGATGCAGGATGTTCCTATAACAATAGGGCTTATGCAGGGTTCGTTCCTGTTGCAATTGCCCAAGTAATGAAGTTTCATGAATACCCCACAAACTATAATTGGACTAATATGCCCAATACCTATGGCACCACAACTACCGCTTCTTTAATAAACGATATTCATAATTCAATTTCGGGAATCAGCTATGATTGCGACGGAACAGGGGTTGATAAAGATTATAATACCGCCGGGGTTTTTACAAATCATTTTAATTATTCCACGGCCAGTCAAGGTGGCTATAACAGAGATGTCGTAAAACAACAATTGAGGTCGAACCGACCAGTTATTTTAGGAGGTGGCAGGGATGCCGGATGGTGGATTTTTCATGATTATGCAGATGGTCACATGTGGGTCTGTGATGGATTTAGAAGATCCTTAATTTGGAGTGAAGACTGTTCTATGGCTTGGGGATATCTGTATTTCCATATGAATTGGGGCTGGGGCGGTTATGAAAACGGTTGGTATGCTTTCAACAATTTTAATCCTGGAAACAACACCTTTAATTACAAAGTAAAAATGGTGTATAACATTAAACCTTAAAAAAATAATTATGAAATATTTAATATCATTTTTGATAATACCGTTACTGTACAGTTGCAGTTCTGATGACGGTAAAGAACAATTCGTTTACGATGTTTCTGTTGAATTTAGTGTAAAAGATAGTGAAGGGAACGATTTGTTGAACCCTGAAAACTCCAATTCTTTTGACGAATCGGAAATTAAACTATTCTATTTAATAAATGGGGAAGTTAACGAAGTGTATGATGGAAACATGGACCATCCAAGAAACTTCGTGATTAATGAATATCCTCCTGCATCCGAATATCGAATTGGTGTTTTTTTGAACTATTCGGAAACCGAAGAACAACCAACAACTTACATTAAATGGAACGAAACGGATACCGACACTTTAAAATGTGAAGTTTATAGGACAAATTCACTGACCAAGATTACAAAACTTTGGTTAAATGATGAACAAATCTGGACTTCATCTGATGGTACGGTACCTTACTTTGAAATATTAAAATAAAACCCCCATAAATAAAATGAAAAGAATAATCTTATTAGCAATTACAATCTTATCGGTTTCCTGTAATACGGATGATGATATATACCCACAAATCGAGAACATTACCAGTGGGAAAAAATGGAACCTCCAAATAGGAAGTTCTAAAACAGAAGTTTATAGCCAACTTCAAGAGTTGGGGATGGAGAAAAGCTTTGATGGTGTTAGTATGGTATATAGACAGCCTTTCTCCACACCTGATGATATACAGAGTGATTTAAGCTTATACAGAGCCATTAGTATAGAAACTAACTCAGGAGTAATTGAACGAACCCTTATTCAATTTGATGGAAATAAAGTGATTTCAATTGAAAAAGGCGGAGCCCATTTGGAAACCATTTCTAAGTGGCCAGAAGATACCCCTAACGAATCCTCGATTCTTATTGATGACCCAGTTAATAGAATACTTCAAAAATTAGCGGCTATATACCAAATACCAGCTTATCAAAACTTTCAAATCGTTTTGTCAGACAAGTGGTTGGAAAAACCTTACGACACTGACATGAACAATTATGATGAGTGGGCATTTGCTTTTTCAAAAGACATTAGTTCAGGGAAATCTGGTCTTTCTGCCGTTCGGTTGTATTTCGACAATGGAAACCTTGTTAAAATCAGGCATGAGTATAATGAGACAGATATAGTTAATTAATTACCCCCCCCCATTTATTTTAATAACCTTTTAAAACTTAATCTTATGAGAAAATCAAATCTTATTTTTATTTTTTTGATGCTTATTATCGCAACTTCGTGTGATAATGAAGAAGCTGTTTCTGAGCAAAGCAGCACTGAATTTTCTTCTATGCAAGACGGTCTCATCACCTTAAAATCTGGAGCCATTGTAGAAAAAAAAGGTGATGATTTTTATTATCAAAGTGATATGCTTTTATCTCAAAAGCAATTGGAAACCTTAAATGAGCACGGGGATTTCATTATTGAAGAACCTGATCAAATTGAAAACGAAACAGAAATACATCCGGTATATAACATCCCAGTTGAAGCTAACGAAGATGGACCTGCTGTTCCAAGAGCTTTTGGTTTATATCCAACTCCTTACAATATGTGGGCAATGGTTAGGTTTGTATATGCTCCAAACTTAACTGCTGACAGGAAGAACATAATCCAACAGGCACTTCAACATTGGGAAGCCAATACCAATGTTAGGTTTTATAATGCCACTGGACAACCAACTGTTGATCCGGTTTATGGGTTTGAATATCCATACATAGAATTTGTTAATGCTACAGGTAATAGTTCTGCTGTAGGACGAATTGGTGGCCGACAGGAAATTAGGATTGCAGCGTGGCAAGCAACTAGCGTAGCGATTCACGAAATAGGCCATGCCATTGGTTTAAGGCATGAACAGTCAAGATATGACAGAGATAATTCAATAAACATCAACTTATCTAATGTCCATCCCGATAACAGACATAATTTCAATAAATACACTTCCAATTATTTTGCAGTTGGGTCAATAGATTATAATTCGGTGATGATGTATGATTCTGATGCTTTTGCGATAAACCCTGCAATACCTGTAATGACAAAGAAATCAGATGGTTCAACATGGAATGGTGGTAATGTGCTTTCTAATCCTGACAGGAGTTGGGCAAATAATATTTACATTCCTTATATAGCCCGTTCCGATACTTACAGAGAGTTAGCTCCCGTTGTTTATAAACCTGACAATACTGTTATGACACCATCGGAAAGACTTGCTTTGCAAGCACAGTTGAACAACGGTAACCCAAATCCACCAAACTGTTGTCGATTGCCTAATAATTTTTAAACACAATAAAGCGGGGTGATTAATTAAAAAAGAAGCTATCCTGAAAATCTTTTTAGGATAGATTTTATGTTTAAAATAGCCCCTATCAAAGCAAGTAATGAAGCCCCAAATCACTATTTTCATACTCTCCCTTTTCTTTTTAAAGTGGGATTCCTATTCCCAAGAACGGAACAAAGTTTTGACTTTGGAAACAGGTACGGGATATGAAGTAAACAACTCCAGATGGTCAATAGCAGGAAATCTTCAAGGACAGTCGCCAAACATACTATCCGAATTAAAATTTAAAGAAATAGCGTCTTTGGGCTATTATATTAAGGGCAGTTATTTACCATTCAAATTTTTAAAACTCAAGGCGTACTACAAACAAAGTTTTACAATAAGCGGGAATGGTACGGACACCGATTATAAAAGTGACAACCGAACAAACCCAACTTTCGATCAGACATTTAAAAGCGATGAAGGCTGGCATAAAGTATTCAAGGTTGGAGCAGGTGCCCCAATAAGTCTTTTTCGCAAAATCAAGGTATGCCCTTCTGTTTTTTATTATCAACAAAATCAAAAATTCTATTTGTTGAGCAGTGAAGAGGAAAATTTACGAAGTAATTATGCCACAACCATGCAGGGTGTTGAGTTTTCTCTGGTATCCCATATTGAACTGGGGCGTTATTTATACACTTCAATAACCATCAATCATCGCTTTGTAAACTATAAGGCTGAAGCAGATTGGAATCTAATCGACATATTCCAACATCCGCTGAGCTTTTCTCACATTTCTAATGGATATGGCTCTGGCGTAAATATTGACTTTGGCGGAGACCTCTCGGAAACTTTCTCTATTGTCATTGGTGGTATGTTAGATGGATCCATTATTAAAAATGGCATTGATACCGCCTATTTAATTACCGGTAACGAAGTTCCAACCCAATTCAATGGAGCCAAAAACCTGATGTACGGCTTTAAATTAGGCGTATATATTTCCATCTAAAATATCGATTGCTTTTTATGGCTACAGCTGTAGAACTCATCTTGAGTTTTAAAAATTTCCTGCAAATTTGTATTTTATTGGCATGTATTGTTTTTTTCTTGTTCCGTAGTGCTGCTATGCAACTCAAAAAAGCCTTCATCTGGCTTCAAAATCCTAAATTTTCGCTTGAATCAAAAAAACCAAGATTTCGTTTATCGTCTTGACTTGGCCTTGAAGAAAATCAAAAAGAAAAGTTTAAATGAGTTCATAGCTTTAATTATTTCTCCAATAAGAGAAATTAACTATATTTATCTTTTAAAGATAAATTATGGAACACGCATACACACAAGCCAGTTTTAAAGATTATGAAGACATCCCGGGATTGGATATTTACAAAAGAGCACAAGCACATACAGATTATTTAAATTACCTCAAAGAAAACGATTTTATGAACTACCGTCTGTTGGCGACTTCTGGTTGCGGGGCGAAAATTGAATTGGCCGAAGAAGGTTATATTAAAAAAGGGAATTATATCAGTTTTGTCTGCAATGACTATTTGGGATTTACCCAGCATCCTGAAGTAAAAAAAGCAGCTATTTCTAGTATTGAAAAATATGGCACAGGTGCAGGAGCTTCACCCTTAATAGGTGGTTATTTTAAATTCCATAAAGCATTGGAAGATAAAATCTCTACTTTTTTCAAAAGACCCTTGGGATCCACCATCACTTATACTACCGGATATACTGCCAATAGTGCTTCTCTATTGAGCCTGTTGAAAAAAGACGATATTGCTATCGTGGATATGGCTGTGCATACCAGTGTTTATGAAGGTATCTTGGGAACCACCACCAAACGCTTTTTGCACAATAACACGAAAGCACTGGAACAGATACTGTCCATTGCTCACGATAAGTATAGAACCAAAATGGTTATTGTGGACGGGGTGTATTCACAGGATGGAGATATTGCTAAGCTCAAAGAAATCGTAGAGATTACACATCGGTACGGTGGCGTTTTACTTGTTGATGATGCACACGGCATTGGAGTAATTGGGGAAACCGGCCGGGGAGCAATGGAACTTTTTGACGTCCTTGATGAAGTAGATATCATTACCGGAACGTTCAGTAAGACCTTTGGGAACGTTGGCGGCTATTTGGTAGCCGACCCGGAACTGATTACTTACCTACAGTTCCAGTCCAGACAGTATGCTTTTTCTGCCGCTGCCACTCCTATTGTAGCCGGGGTTAACAGAGCTATTGAGCTTATTGACGAAGAGCCCCATTGGCAAAAAAAACTATGGGAGAACATCGGGTACTATAAAAAGGGGCTGCAAGATATAGGATTAGACGTGGGAACTACCGAATCTGCCATTATTCCGGTTAAGATAGGCAACATCCAAAAGAACTGTGAAGCAGGTAAACTATTACTTGAAAATGGCATTTATACCAACCCTATTATGTATCCTGCGGTATCTATGAAAGACTCCAGGATACGGATGAGTTTAATGGCAACGCATACCAAAGAACAACTGGACAAGGCCTTGAACGTGTTTGAATATGTCAATAAAAAGTTGGATATTGCAAAGACCCTTTAATGATTAACATGTCGAAAAATAACGAAATTATCACCAAGAAAGAAACCCCAAAAAAAAGACCTCGAAAAACCCATTCCGGCCCTATACGGGATAAATCGCGCACAAAGGCGAGCCTTGTAGAAGCTGTGGGGAAAGTCATAAAAAAGAAAGGATATGCCGCATTGACAGCTCCCAATATTGCCAAGGAGGCCAAAGTCCACAAAAAACTGGTTTGGACGTACTTTGGGGGAGTTGATAATCTGGTGGAAGAATATCTCCAACAAAAGGATTTTTGGAGGGTAGCAGAAAAAAAAGTTGTAAAGGAATTACAAGAATCCTCACAGACAATTGGGCAAAATGAAATATATTCCTTGTTGGAAAGTCAATTTAAAAGCCTTTTGAGCGATGAATTATTGCGAAAAATCATTCATTGGGAATTGGACGGAGAGAATAAAATCTTACGTAAAATAGCAGACCAAAGGGAAGCGTTTGGAGAAGAAATTTTCAAAATCATAGAACCTGATTTCTTAAATAGCGATGTGGATGTAAGGGCGAACCTTGCCCTTCAAATAGGGGGGCTTTATTATTTGAGTATACACGCCAAATCTAACGGAAGTACTTTTTGTGGAATAGACATTAATGAAGAAGCAGGTGAAGAACGTATTTTAAATGCTTTAAGGAATATATTGGATTATACCTTCCAGAAAGCAAAGCTCAAAAACTAAAATTTGGCAGGGATTGATAAACAAACATATTGTTATTTTTTTCGTCTGCGTTTTTTTTTATTTTTCTTCATCCGATTAGCAAAGTCCCGTTCCTCGTAATCTTCGCCCTGTGCTTCTGGAACAAACAAACCACCCAAGGCTTCTATCAAACCACCTTCACTTTTATCGGTATTGATGCAGTCAAATAATTGATGTGGTTCTTCAGCAGGTAAATCCTCTGCATTATTTGGTCGGGATATTTTCGTTTTTGGTTCTTCGGATACGTTGATATCGGGTCTGATGTTATTGTTCCAATAGGCATTAAAGACATTGGCAGAAAGTTCCTTGGTTAATGGATATACTGGAGTATGCTGACCCCCTAAAGCCAAACTTATAGGTAGCTGCCGTTCTGGCGGATGCTGCACCCCTAACAAAAAAAAGGTAGCTGAATTTTTAAATTATTCCGGAGCATGTTGGCCCTCGGGAAGATTTATTTGGAAGTATGCTGGACTAAATCTGCCCTTTTTCCACCTCCAAATCCCCAATCCCCTCGCTTTCAATTGTTAATAACTCTGTTTGCAACCCTAAAATTGCCAATATAACTACCAAGTAGATTGGTGTATTTCAATTTTCTTTGATATCATATAATACCAAATGATATTGAATAATGTTTTAGGCTACATCCATCAACACAATTCACTGTACATCAATTAGTTGTGGATAACTATTTGTGTTTCTAATGGCTTTCAGCCTCCCTATTTCCTACTTTTATTTTAACAATCCTATAGAAGGGAAACAAAAGCGCTTTTGTTCATTTATTAATCTTAAAAGAGAAAGAAATGGACACTATTTTAATTTTTGATCGCTTAGATCGTTTGGAAAAACTGTTAACCGCCCATAAAGAGGTGTTAACTTTTGAGGAAACCTGTGACTATACCGGAATTTCGAGGAGTTATCTTTACAAACTGACTTCCTCTGGGACTATCCCCCACTCCAAGCCCAACGGAAAAATGATTTTCTTTGAAAAAAGGAAACTGAACAACTGGCTGCTACAGAACAGTAGAAAATCCAAGGCTGAAATCGAGAAAGAGGCCCTGAGACACACCCTAAAAAATAGACGGTCATGATAGTCGGTGACCATCGGGGTCAACTTTACAAGGTAAAGGACGCCAAGAAAAAGACGATCTACGATTATACCATTGAATACTTGGAAGGGAAGTACGATATCATGTATAATGAGATATCCCATGATTTCCAGATATCGTTGAAGAAACGGGCTGAATGGTCCTATCTGAACCTCAATTCCCTGATCATTGAACTTGCGAAAGCTGGTGTCGAAATCAGTACTGGGAAACTGGAAATCCTGATCCGGTCAGAACTCATCCCCAAATACAATCCCATTAAAGCGTACTTTAAATCCCTCCCAAAATGGGATGGGGAAGACCATATTCAGAAACTTGCTTCCTACGTTCCTACCTATGATGATGAGGCATTTTTGTACCATTTTAAAAAATGGTTGGTACGTGCCATAAAATGTGCCCTGGAACCAGGATATTTCAACAAACAGGCCTTGATCATCAGTCATAAGGGACAGAGCTCGGGGAAATCTACCTGGTGCCGTTTTATCTGCCCCCCGGAACTTGCGGATTATATGGCGGAGGATATCAGTAACGATAAAGATGCTAGGATTCAATTATGTCGCAACTTCCTCTACAACCTGGACGAGTTAGCCGTGCTGACCAAAAAGGACGTGAATGCACTGAAAGCTTTCTTTTCCAAGACCTTCATTAACGAGCGCCTGCCTTATGACCGAAAGAACACCACACTACCCAGAATCTGTTCGTTTTTGGGTTCTACCAATATGTCGGCCTTTTTAAACGATGAGACCGGATCCGTTCGCTGGTTGTGCTTTGAGCTCAAGGATAAGATAGATTTTTCTTATTCCAAGGATGTCGATATCAAAAATGTCTGGACCCAGGCATACCATCTCGCCTACACAGACCTGGATTTCAATCCAGAACTTACTCTAACGGATATTAGGGAGAACGAAGAACGCAATAAGAAATATACCAAATTGACTACTGAGGAAGAGTTGATTTCCAAATACTTTATAAAGTCGAATGATATGGACGACTTTGTTACCGCATCGGATGTATTGGTAATGCTCAGTAGCTTGAACCTGCGATTGAGCCATGTGAACCTAGGACGTGCCCTCTCTGGATTCAACTTCCAACGGGTAAAAGATCCTAAACGGCAGGTGTATGGATATCTCGCCAAATCGGTGTTTTCCAAAAGTCCCTGGGAACTGGAACTGTAAAAAAACAGCAAATCTACTTACCTAGTTACCTAAGAGACCACAACCTCCCTAACTGCGGGAGCTACCATAGGTAAGATGTATTAACCATAAGTTACCTAGATATTACCTATCCTACCTATTAAGGTAAGATAGGTAGGATCAAAATAGATCCCACCTAAGTGCTTACCCCTTATAAACAGGGGCTTAGGTAAGATGGTAAGTGAAAAACGAAAAAAAGAAACAACTGATGAAAAAAGAAACAACTAGTAAGCTGACGTGTGAAAGACCCCGAGCTTTTCCCATCGAAAAAGCGTTGGCAAAACTCGGGCACTTTCCTACCAAAGAATCCAATAAAGAAGCTTGGTTTCTGAGTCCGTTCCGCTCAGAAACCCAAGCCTCTTTCAAGGTATCCAAGAAACTGAATCGCTGGTACGACCACGGGATTGGAAAAGGAGGAAATGTAATCGACCTGATTTGCCTGGTTAACAATACATCGGTCAAGGAAGCATTGAATTGGCTACAGAACGGTCGAATTTTTTTTTCTTTTCAGCAGCCAGTTTTTAAAACTGAAAAGCAAGGTAAGATCGAAGTGAAACTTATTAAGGCAGTGAGTCATTATGCGTTGGAGCAATACGTGTTGAAAAGACGGATTTCCATCTTGACCGCCAGAAAATTATGCAAGGAAGTCCACTATAGTTTTAAGGATAAAATGTATTTCGCACTAGGACTAGCGAACAATTCCGGAGGTTGGGAATTGCGAAACAAATACTATAAGAATTCCAGCTCCCCAAAAGACGTCACTCACCTCCAAAACGGAAACAGTAGGTTAATAATTACCGAGGGTATGTTCGATATGTTGAGCCTGCTGGAGCGCGACAAACATCTAATGGAAACGAATGATCTTTTGATATTGAACTCTTTAGGCTTTTTAGATAAAACGTTTGGAATGTTTGAGCCCTATGAATCGATTGCACTTTATTTGGACAACGACGGCGCAGGAAAAAATGCCGTTAAATTGATTATGAAACATCAGCCCAAATGTACCGACAGATCAAACTTATATCAGGATTTTAAAGACGTGAATGCATGGTGGACCAATCAAATGAAAGGATCTGATGTGGTAGTTATTTAGGGTGAATCTTAGTTACCACAAAGCTAATTCCGAACACCAAAGTGTGAGGAATTAGGAATAGCAAGAGGGTAACGGGCAAAGCCGCGTTACGTATTCATTTTGATGCCTAATCAACTGTTTAACAGCTTGTTATTAGGCGACTCACTTTTTGTGAATCTATGACGCTGGGTCAAAAACCTTGTCAACACCTCATTTTACGGGAGTAAATTGGGTCAAAACGCAAGATTTGGCCCCCTTTAATTGTATTCATTTTACGAGAAAAACAATCAAACTTTCCTGAACGCAAGTAGAATAGGTGCGCCCTATCCGATTTTTGCTAAACGTTTATCTGCCTGAACACTACAAAAATCGGACAGGAACCATGCGCAAAGTTCTTGGGTATGATTTGGGGAGTTAACACAAACAATTACATTTATTGGAAATAAATATCCATAAATGTAATTTATATACTACCTTTACATTTAAATTGAACATTATACCAAGTGCACGTTATTTCATTTAAAAAACTAAAAGAGTATTTTTCGAAAGAAACCAATGCTAAAGTAGCACTGCAAGATTGGTATAAAAAAACAAACAAGGCTGAATGGGATAGTTTTGCCGATTTAAAAAACACGTTCAATTCAGCTGACAGTTTGGGAAACGGGAGATTTGTTTTTAACGTAAAAGGAAATCATTATCGGATAGTGGCTATTGTACGGTTTAAATTTAAGAAAGTCCTGATTAGGTGGGTTGGCAATCACAGGGATTACGACAAAATTAAGAATATAGATAAGTTATAAAGAAATGGGAAAATCAATTACACACGAAGCATATGTAAAAGCAAATCTTCGATTAGAAGAGTTGATAGATGTTGTGGATGATAATATGTCAGCGGATAACCCTTTGGCAAAAGAATTTCTAGAGATTACCGATATTATCGAACAATACGAACAAATTCATTTCCCCATCGGCTTGCCTACC
>NZ_VVIN01000078.1:0-12758 GCF_008711145.1 Arenibacter lacus | reverse complement strand
TGCAACGATTCCGTACTGGCGGCAAAAGCGGATAGCCCGAAAGCCGCTCTTATTTTCAATCCCTTAATAACCCTAAAGCACTTTCCACAACTTAACAGACCGTAGATTTTTTGCTGCCCTGATAAACGTACTACTTACGAACCGATTGGTCGAACTTTAAGGTAGGCAGCAAAAAAAGGGAAAGCCCGAAGCTGCTCTAATTTTTATTGCAAATAACCTTCTAACGGCCCAGCTATAAGCAGTGTGGTGGCAAGCATTCACTTACCTTTCCCGACACTCCCGTAGCAAAAGCTTTGAGGGTTTGGTTATTTTTTATTCTCTAGGCAAAACTGAGAAGGTTTTGCTCCTCATAAATATAGACAAAACTTTGATTTGAACACTAAGGCCCGCATTGCTTATAGGTTTTGTTAGCGGATTTATGTGACCCCAACCATAGCCTTAAGGACGAGCCACAATTACAATCCCCGTGGTTTTTGCCGCATTTTCCATCCAGCGACAGACCTTAACGGACAGAAATATAGTTTAGCTGATTTATTAAACTTCTGCGGATACGGACAAGCCTAAAGTCGACCTGCGTACCGATTGCGCAACGATTCCGTACAGGCGGCAAAAGCGGATAGCCCAACCGCTGCTCTTTTCAAAATCCCAGGCCATTCCCAAAGGAGATACTGCACATTGACAAACCGTGGATTTTTGCTTTTCTGATAAACGTACTGCTTGCGTACTGCTAAGAAAACTCTAGGGTAAAAGCAAAAATGGGTAAGCCCCGAAGATTATCTTTTTTTATCCCACATATTTCCGCTAACGTAAGTGTATGGTATGTATTGGTTATATATCTATTTTATTAAAACTACTAATCTAAGGGATTAATTATGTTTTTAAAAGTATTTGTTGCCACATGGGTGTAAATTTCCGTTGTTTTACTAGATCCATGCCCCAATAATACCTGTATTTGTCTAAGATCTACCCCAGATTCCAACAGGTGGGTGGCAAAACTATGGCGCAATACGTGCGGACTCACTGTTTGTTTAACGCCTGCTTTAATGGCTGCGTCCTTCACTAATTGCAATACACTATTTGCACTGTATTTACCTGCCTTTCTACCTTCAAACAAATACATTCGCGGCTTCCATTCCCTATAATACGCCCTAAGATCTGCTAAGGCGGTGTTGGAGAGTAAGGTGTATCTATCCTTATTACCCTTAGAGCCTTCTACCCGTATCAACATCCGTTTACTGTCCACATCGGTAAGCTTTAAATTAATCAGTTCGCTACGCCGCAATCCTGCGCTATACAGCAATTGAATAATGCATCTATGCTTTAAATTATTGGCACTAGCTATCATTGCCAAAACTTCATCCTTAGAAATTACGGTAGGCAACTTAAATTCTTTTCGGGGTCGCTCTATGGCATAAAAACGGTTAGGCATGCCCAACACTACTTCGTAATAGAACTTTATGGCGTTTATAGCCTGATTTAAATAGGAATTGGAAACATTGTTGTGAATTTTTTCCTGAAGAAAGGCCCTTATATCACTTTCGTCAATAGCATACAATTCCTTTTCTTTATAATAGTTGATGAACATCTCAAAAAAGCTAACATAGATACGAACCGTACTATTGGAATACCTCTTTAGCTCC
The DNA here is from genome assembly GCF_008711145.1 of Arenibacter lacus. Taxonomy (NCBI): domain Bacteria; kingdom Pseudomonadati; phylum Bacteroidota; class Flavobacteriia; order Flavobacteriales; family Flavobacteriaceae; genus Arenibacter; species Arenibacter lacus. Next base: position 11,118 of record NZ_VVIN01000078.1, on the reverse strand, counting down.
AGTTTTAAAAGGTATTCTTCTGGACAAGCTCGGTATCCCGGGGGAAGTTTTCTTTTACGAAACCAAGCTACATCCACATTTTCGTTGTGGCTGTTTACCGGTTTATTTGGATAAAAGCGGTTGAAATTAATCCAAACCACCCCCCTAAAGGTATCCAACAATAATTCTAGATGCTCCTTGGTATTGGGGATGTATGCCATTTGGTGCTGTTCGCTCCATTTAGGATCTGGTAGCCCTTTTACTAATCCTTGAATTAGCTTATCAGGAGCAAATTTTATCCCGATCTTCTTTACATCGTTGATCATCAGATGGTAAAGCGTTATGGATTTTATGGCATTCATGTAACAAGTTTAACTATAAACTGGGTCAAAAGCCGTATATTATGAGTATAATCTTTGTGTAAAATGGCTACTACTAAAACATGTCCTGTGTGTGAAGGCCCCGTAATCGGTAGGTCGGACAAGAAATTTTGCTCCATTAAATGCAGGTCCATCAATCAGTACGAAAATCGTCAGCTAACTGAAGCTTTCTTTCTAGAAGTGGATAGGCAACTAAAAATAAATCGGAAAATTTTAAAAAAATACAATCGGTCCGGATTTACCACTATCCGAAGATCCCAATTATTTGAGGAGGGATTTAACCCAACCTTCTTCACCCATTACTGGAAAAACCCTAAAGGTGAGGTCTATCTTTTCGTATATGAATTTGGATTTTTAAAGAAAAGCGTCAACGGAAAGCAAAAGTATGTATTGGTCACCTGGCAACCCTATATGAACACCTCAAAAAAGTACTTCTAAAAACTGCCCCACCTTACCTATAAAGGGTGAAATGACCCATAAACCGTTGTTTGTCCTGGTCATTGGCATTTACCTCATACCAATAATCCCCCGTTGGCAACTCCCTGCCTTCATAAGTACCGTCCCATCCCGATACCTGATCCAATACCGCCACTACCCTACCGTAACGGTCATAGATCTTCACCTCCATATTGGGGAAAAACTCCCTATTCCCTGGAAACCACTCATCGTTCTTACCATCCCCGTTGGGCGTAAAGAAATTTGGGATTTTTAACATCCCTGTAAACTTAAAGGGAACGGCCAGGGTAGACTCGCACCCGTAGCTATCTACCACTCTAACGGTAACATTGGCATCCTCATAGGAGAAGAATTCCACACGCTCACCAGCGGATTGCCCTTGGAAGAAGTATTCATATCCTCCAAAGCCTCCCGTGGCCATTGCAGTAAGCTTATTAGGACCGGTTTTTGTAACGCTCAGGGAAAGGGGCTCATAGGCATCAACCGAAAATTCCACCTCCGTGCTACACCCATTCTCATGATAAATATACACCGTATGGTCTCCCGCAGGTAAATCGCCAAAGTGGGTCTGGGTATTGGCTACAGCCATATTGTCCACATTTAAAGAGAAGAGCAATTGGGGAAGCAGGTTGGTTTGGGCCATACTAATAGTCACCGTATTGTTGGGAAATATCCCCTCGCACCCATAATCTACAATCGCTTCGGCCTGTAAGTCTACCCCTATCGGAATAGGAACCGTCACATTGGTTTCGCACCCCATAGCATCCCGGATAAATACCACATAGGTCTCCCCGCCCACCAGATTATCTAATAATAGAGCATCGTTACGCACAAACACCTCATCCCCAACCGAATTGGGACCTATAATTTTGGTCTCATAATACTCCGCTCCACTAAGAACATCCACAAATGGGGTTCCTCCGCCAACTGTTAATTGGGCTGAACCGTCCGAAGCATTGATACAAGTTTCGGGGGTAGTTGCAAAGGAGGTAGACAGTGCATCTGGTTCTAATATAATTAAGGTTCTTTTTTCATTACATCCCTTTTCATCCTGAATCAATATTTCATAGGAGCCAGGTGCAAGGTCTGTAAAAGTATACACATTGGGATTTAAGGGATCGCTGAAAAACTTATTGAAGTTAGGGGAGATGGCAAACTGTATTAGCCCCTCCCCGCCCGAAGTTACTTCAACCGCAATAGTTCCATCCTGCAATCCATTACACGATATCGGATTGGCCGTAGCGTTAAATTCAATTTGGGCCGGCCTTGTAATTATCAATGGGCCTTTTACATCCCCACAACTTAGTCCGCTAGTAACTCCAATATAATAATTAGTCCCCTCTGGTAGCCCTTCAAAAGTACCATCGTCCTGTGCTGCTCTTACAATGCTTGCCGATGGATTGGGAGCGAAAGGATCACCAGGATCTCCCAGATAGAGGGTGTATAGATAGTTACCTACCCCACCAGCAGCAAAGGATTCTATTCTTCCATCCAATTCAGTGGCACAAGAAATATCATCTGGTAAATTAGGAACCAGCTCTACCTGCTCTGCATCTACAAGACTAATTCCTTGAGATCGTACACTATTACAGACATTAGCCCCAGATACTTCCTTCTTACGAATATCATATTGATAAAACCCAGGTCCAACATCAATCAGGACTACACTACCCATCATATCCGTATAAGGGTCAGTAGGCGCGGCATTATAAGCTCTATATTCATATACATACCCCACTTCCGGATTCGCTACACTGAGTCTTATCTGTCCCTGTCCCCCACAACCAGGTGCCTGTACTTGTACCAATCTAGGTTGTATAGGTGCGGGCGGAGTAACGTAATAGGGTTGGGTACGTCCAATGCACTCATAGCTAGAAGAAACTTCTATAGCGTACCAACCTGCGCTGATAAATCCGCCCGAAGCACCTTCAAACCTGGGGGAATCCTGTAATCCGCCCCTAGATAGCTCATCGGTGATATCATTGCTTCCCAAATAGATGAGCTGGTATTTATAACCTGCTCCCATTACACCGCCCGAAGCTCCTGCTACGGCGGTTAACGCATCTCCGCTGGTAGGGTCAAAAGCCTCCAAAACCGCATTATTACCGCCCGGGCAAACTAGACCTTGGGGCTCCCTTATCCCAGCAATTATAGGGTCTATGGCATTAAGCGTTACATCTATTGTAGCCTCGCACCCCTCTATATCCCGTATACTTACCCTATAATTACCACTAGTGAGATTATCGAACTCATTGACTGCCCCAAATGCCACAGTTTCTACAAAAATATTGCTCCCCAAAGGAGTTTCTATAGCGAGGGAATATTCATAGGGCACAATATCCCAACCTCCCAATCCTGTGGCTTCTATCTTACCATTATTATCATTACAACTTACGTTACCTATTTCTACTGCGCTAACAGCCAAGGGCCCATTGGGCGTTCTAATAGTGGCCACATTGCTACTTCCAGTGCAATAAGGAACATCATCCGAACTAATAACCACATAAAAGTTACCCCCTGGCAGGCCCGTAATTACTTCTGGATTGTTAGTGGTACTTAAGGTGCCTGTACTAAGTGGTGTAGAAGCAGTTAAATCGTCGCTGCTATACACCGTATAGGTATAATCTCCTGTATAATTACTTACGGATACTGTTAATTCCCCATCATTGGCACCAAAACAGCTAATTGGCTTGGCTTCGTTGATTATCACAGTAGGTTCCTCTGGCTCATGTACCGTATGTTTGGGCAAGGGATAGGTACATCCCCCACTATTATCCGTAATTTCTAAGAGATAATCCCCTGCTGCTGGTAAATCTACCAACGCAAAACTCCCTCCATTTACCGTCACTGGAGCTACCGGAATCACCGAATTGATGTTAATTGTAAAATCGGTGGTTCCTACCACCTCTATCCTTATCTGTTCCGGGTCCTGACAGTTAAGATTGCTTACCACGCTTAAGGTGGGAACCACTTCTGTAGGCGGATTTATGGTAGGCACATTAAATTGGGCCCTACACCCATTGCCATCTATCGCATAAACAGTAATGTTTTGCGGGGTACCATTGTCTATTATTTCAAAAGTATTGGAGGTTTGATAGTTTTCATAGCCCGTAATACTATACTGATATCCAGCCCCCAAGGTCCCCGGATCTACCACATTCACTGTGATTAGGGTAGAACTATACCTATTGGCCCCTACTTCACAGGCAAAATCCGGCGCACTGGCAGTAATGGAAAAGTCTAAAGGCTCCTCAATTTCTATTAAACCCGACACTGCCTCACAACCCCTTGCAGAAACTACTTCTACTTCGTATCTACCAGAGGAAAGACTCCCAAAGGAACCGGAATTATTGTTGGCAATAGCCACCCTCGTATCAAAATTTACCAAGCGGTAATCTATAGGACTATCTACATCGGTACCTGCTTGAAGGATAATGCTAATACTTCCATCGTTGGCACCAAAACAGGAAATATCCTGTTCATTTATATCGAGGATAACCGGAGGTACTGGATTCTCTAAAGTGATTGTAACCGTATCATTACAACCAGTTTCCACATCAACTATTTGCACGCTATAATTCCCTGTGGCGATTCCAGAAAAAACACCCGCTAATCGGTCGCCTACTATGGGTGCACCAATATTGGTCCCACCATCATCTTGCAATTGATAGCTAAAATTATCGCTTCCCCCTACTACCTCAACCCTTATTTCCCCGTCTGCTACCAAACAGGTGGGTGCTACAGAGAATCCTCCCGTTACGGCAAGAAACTCGTACACCTCTGCAGTAGCTTGACTGGTACAACCATTGGCATCAACCACATACACGGGATAAGATCCAGGGCTGTTCACATAAAAAGTAGCTTCATATACCGCACCATTTAAGACCCCAATTTGGGTATCCCCTCCCAACGTAAACCTGGGGGTATCCACACTATTGGGTATAGAAACATTCACCTCAAAGGTGGTAGCGGTTACCACACATTGGTTCGCCACCACGATGGTAGGTGGTGGTAATATCGGATCTAAATCAATCACCGTTGCAATATCAAAGGAAGTACATCCACTAGCATCCCTTACATATACATCATAACTACCAGCTGCTGCAAAGAAGGTTGTCTCTAATATAAAATCCCCTGGGGACGGAATATCCCCTTGTGGCATATATGCAAATTCATAGGGCCCTCCCGCCCCTCCCGACCCTTGGACCGTAATGGAGCCGAAGGCATTACAATTGGCAGGGCGTTCCGCTAAAATGTCGATAGAGGGTAGATTTTGGTCTACTAAAATAGTAACCGCATCCGTACAATCATCGGTTAAATTAGTTACCAAAATTTGATAATCTCCCGGCAAGGTTAAATAATTATTAGAATATGGAACCGCTCCTGGCGTTACATTTTCTATAAGTATTGTTGAACCGTTATTATTGTTGACCAGTTCAATTCTTAGATCATCTCCAAGGGCAAATCCATCTACGGTATATATTATTTCCCCGTTTCTGTATAAATCACAAAATCCGGCTGTAGAACTAGCAGTCACGTTCAACGGGGAAGGTCCGTCCACAGGATCAATTACATCTATGTACGTACAACCGGTAGCCGTATCCAATACCTCAACGGTATAAGACACCCCAAACTGCAATCCGTTAAAAGTATGTCTTCTTGGTGGCAGATTTACCGGTACAAAAGCATTTACGGGAAATTCCACCAAGCGGATCTCAAATGGACCGGTACCCCCAACGATCTCAACTGTGTTAGTAAAACCTGTTGCACTACAAGCGGGCAAGGGAACCGGATCTGGAATAACGCTTACCGTGTTTTGATTTATTGTCACGGTATCCACATCCCTACAACCAGCGCTATCCAAGGTCACTACGGTATAATTCCCGGGAGCCAGCCCTGGAAAACTCTCAGTTGTACTGGACGTTGGACCAACCCGGGCAATCTCCACACCAAATTGATTTTGTAGAATATAGGTGAAATCCGGAGTTCCGCCAGTTACATTGGTTACCTGGATTTCTCCCGAAACCACAGAAAGGCTACAGGTGGCATTAACAGCTACCACAGTGGCATCTGGCCCAGGATCGGCATTGGTGCCAATTGTCCTACTATCTACAAACTCACATCCCCTAGAGTCCCTAACCGTAAAGCCATAGGTTTGTCCCGCGTTTAAATTGGAATAAATGGTCTGAGATGAAAAACCTCGCCCATCAAAATCAATCTCATAGGGTGGTACGCCTATTGTTGCATCGGGGGTTATGGTAATAATACCGTTATCGGTTCGCCCACAGCTGGCATCAATTACATCTGCCGTTGCGTTTATGGCCATGGGAGGTTCCATTATGATTGGATTGGATTCTGCCACACACTCTTCATTATCGGTTATTCTAATTACATAAGTGCCTGGTGCGGTGGTGGGAATTAAAAAATTACTGGACACCAAGGGTTGAGGTAGTCCAAAGCTTACTCCATTGTCGGAGCTAATTTCATAAACTTTGGATCCAGCCCCCGTTCGGTATCCCCCAGAAACACGGACACGTACCTCCCCAGGAAGACCACCACAAGGGATTTCTGTTTCTATACTCGTAGTAACCCGCAACCTAGGGTTCACCGTAATATTTTCTTGGGCCGAACAATTGTTGGCATCCGTTACCTCAATGGTATAATTACCAGGGGCCACTCCCGTAAACACTGGACTGGCCTGCCAAGAAGTAAGGCCGTTAATACGGTATTGATGACTGGCAGACGGTGCGCTTCCGGCGGTTGAGTTTACTGCTAGTACAGCACCTGTTCCTGGAACATAACAAAGATCCGAAGCTGCCGCATCTAAGGTAATGGTAGGTGGGGTTATGGCCGAAAGGGAAAACGTAAAGGTCTCTACACATCCCTCGGCGTCGGTAACCTCCAAAGTATAGCTTCCTTCCTGGCTTAAGTTTCCAAAGGTTCGGTTAGAGGTAGGTCCCACTACTGCTCCTAGTGGAGGTATTAAAGTATAACTATAACTACCCCATCCGCCCGAAGCATTGGCCACTACCCTACCTCTATTGTTATTGGCACAGCTCATAGCGGTTACCGCAGCGGTGAGTGATAACGGACTAGAGGGTTCCGAAATGGTTATGGAAGCCGTGTCTGTACACCCTGTATCAAGGTCGGTCACCGTAATTACATAGGTGCCAGCAGCAGACGGTGGCAAAGCGACTTCATTACCACTTTGCGGAGCACTTTCCGGTCCGCCGTTGATATTATACGAATAGCTATTGGCAAATCCGTCTATAAGATAGCTGCCCGTACCATCACTAGCTCCCGTACAGACCTGGGTATCCCCTCCAGATTTTACCCGCGCCCTTATAGAACTTATATTTGCCGGGGTAAAACTACTGGTATACGTACAACCATTAACATCGGTCACTCTAAATTGGTAGGCGGTGGAAGTATCCAATCCTGTAAATACATCATTGGTGCCATTGTCCATGATAGGACCAGGGCTAATTACCTCATATTTGGCTATCGCAAAATTACTGGTAACAGTTAATTGCACATCCGCCGTACCTAAGGAGCAGTTTACATTGCTTTGATTAAAGGCGATTGCCGTTGGTGGATCTATATCATTAATAGTAATTGGAGGCAACTCTAAGCGGCACCCACCACTATCCCTAATTATGGGGGTATAGGTGCCAGGAGCTAAATTGGTATAAGTAGTCTGTGTACTGAAGTTCGATGGATCGTCCCCGGAAATACTAAAAACATACCCGCTCCCAGAACCTCCCGAAAAAGGTCCTTGAAATTCTATTCCGCCCCCTACAGCACCTCCCATGCCATCACAGGTCCTGTCCGTTATTTTCACGGCATTTCCAGCTATGGTCCCTGTAGTGGCCACGGTTACAGACGATGGTAAATCTAAAATACAATCGAAACCACCTTGTTGGTAACGCACCTGAATATTGCTATAGGTTCCTGCAGAAACATTTACCAATGGGTTGGTACTCCAAACATCACTAGGACTTGCCCTATAGGATAAGTTATACCCCTTGGCATCCAGTACATTAAAATGTAGCTTGGCGCCCCCATTGGTACACGTACCATCAATTCCACTTACCACAATATCTGGCGGCGTTAACTCTTCCACACTGGCAGAAGCGGTAATAGTACAACCGTTACTATCGGTAATTACAAAATTATAATCCCCCGGGCTAGTAACCGTATAAACGGCACTCCCTGAAAAGGGACTGCTAGCGGGTCCCGTGCCATTCACTACAAAGGTATAAGGCGCCATACCGCCCGTAGTCCTTACCGTTATATCCACACTGGGAACACTACAACCAAAACTATTATTGACCTCCGTAGCGGCATCCAAGGCTACAATTCCGTCGCCAATAACAATGGGATTTCCATGGATATCCATATCCTGGGAAGGAGGTGGAATTCCTAATGAGGCATCTCCTTTACATTGTTGCGTTTCTACCCGTACGCTATAGGTCCCAAAGCCAACAGCACTAAATACATAATTGTCTGCCGCAATAAAGGAGGTGAATTCCTGTGGGGTCCCATTCTCATCCAATAGGGTATACTTATAAGGCCCGGGAACGTTCTGTACCACTACTGAAATACTACCTGTATCCCCACTACAAAGGGCGTCTACATAGGTTACATCAATGTCAATATCCCTTTGCTCAATTACAATGGGGTCGTAAAGGTATTCACAGGTGTTCTGGGTGTTTTGAAGCCTTGCTTTTACCACATAGGTCCCAGGCATCAAATTGTCGAAAATAGCACCCTGCCAAGGTCCAAAGCCAGTTCCATTGTCTATACTGTACTCATAGGCACTGGAAAGATTGGTAATTTGAATCCTTCCCGGAGCGCCACAGATAAAGTTTCTTTTTACAAAGGTCTGGGTAATGGTACTTTTCTTTACATTAAAGTAATAATAAGGGCCTGATCCGTTTACCCGTACCCTAAAACCAGCACCGATGGAAGAATCAATAGTGCTTGCATCTATCGTAAAGGTATTACTGGTGCTAATCGTACTCCAACAACTAAGATTGGTATTGGCACAGGCGGCATCTACATTAAAAGTACAGCTCCCACTAGGATTAAATTGTTGCCATTGATAACTGCTATAGGTTCCTTGCAGTGTCACCTGCCTATCGTCAAAATCGCCACAGAGCGCGTAACTAGCCATGGTACTACCATCATTGGAACAGTTTTCCATTGCATCGGCATTGGTAATAATGGTCGCAAACATAGCGGGTGCAACTGCGGCAGATTCAACATTATTCAGAGCAATGCTAGAGGTTTCGGGAGAATCAATTAGTTTCCCTTCATCCCCTTCTACGCCAATGGCTGCTCGCAAAGTAGCGCTAAAAACACCGGCTGCGTTTATAGGTACCACAGACCGAGCGATGGCAGCACTGCCAATAATTGATAAGGCCATCAACAAGGCAACATACCAGAAATACCGTGGATTTCGTGGAAGCATGAGTGAGGTTGGTTATTAAAATATAATTGGAATTGACATCCAACTATATCTTATTGTAGTTATTTATACTTATATTTTTATTTATCTTTAAGCCCTTAAAGCCACATTAATAATCCCTTAACGCACAATTATGAAAAATAGTATCGCATTAGTACTCTTGATGTTTTTAAGTCTGCACATATCTTGCGCACAACAAGATGAAAATGAGGTAAATACCCCAAAGAAGGTTACCTACACCCCTCAATTAGTTGTGGAGGGTATCTCTATTCCTTGGGGAATGGCATTTTTACCGGATGGTAGTATGTTGATAACCGAAAAATCCGGGGAGATTATTCATTTTAAAGATGGCCAAAAGTCGGTTGTAGAAAATGGTCCCACGGTATACAATCGCGGGCAAGGTGGATTGTTGGATATAGCCATAGACCCAGATTACCAAAACAATGGGTGGATATATATTTCTTACGCTTCCGAGGAAGGGGAAGAGAAAGGTGGTAACACCGCTATTATGCGAGCAAAATTAAACGGAAACAGCTTAACGGAGAAGGAAGTACTCTACAAGGCAGGCCCTAATACTACCAGAGGACAGCATTTTGGATCTCGAATTGCTTTTGACAAGGACGGATATCTATATTTCTCCATTGGAGACCGGGGAGATCGGGATGTAAATCCGCAGGATATTACCCGAGATGGAGGAAAGGTATATCGTATCCATAGGGATGGCAGCATCCCATCGGACAATCCGTTTGTAGATAAGGAAGGTGCTAAAACTGCCGTATTTAGCTATGGGCACCGGAACCCACAAGGGATGGTGCAACACCCGGAAACAGGGGCCATCTGGACCAACGAACACGGTCCTATGGGGGGAGACGAAATTAACATTGTTGGAAAAGGAAATAACTACGGCTGGCCGGTGATTACCTACGGGGTGAACTATAGCGGTACACCTATTACCGATGAAACCCAGAGGAAAGGCATGGAAGATCCCCTTTATTACTGGGTACCGTCTATTGCTCCTAGCGGAATGGCCTTTGTAAGCAGTGATAAGTATCCAGAATGGAAAGGAAGTCTATTAGTAGGTTCTCTAAAATTCCAGTATTTGGAGCGTTTAGAACTAAAGGATAACAAGGTAGTGTATCGCGAGAAAATTATGCCAGACATGGGAAGAGTACGAGATGTAAGACAGGCGCCAGACGGATATATCTATGTGGCAGTAGAAGGCAAGGGTATCTATAAACTGGTTCCTAAGGAATAATACCTCCTTTAGGTACCAAAGTAAATATAAAAGCCCCATAAGTATCAATGGGGCAAGCTCAAAAGTTCTGTGAAGTTAAAATTATAAGGTAAGCACAATTACAATAACCTACCTTTGATTAGGCCTTTCAATACTTTTTTCCATCGATGAAATGCGCAGCATTCATGAATTCCTTTAAAAAACAATATGCAAGCCATGAATAAAAAAGTATTCAACCCGCCCGAACGTACGTTTCGGTACGGGCGGGAAAAATCTAGGCTGATTTCTCCTTTCTTGAAATCTATGGGCCTTCCACCGCCACAGCGCCCAGGCCGCTTTCATTATCGTGAAATGCTCTTTGGACGCCTTCCTAACGGCAGGTAAACCTTCCTTAAGCCAATGTGGACCCCCCTCGATTTACTACAAAAGGAGAAAATAGGCCGAAAGCTCTTGAGAGAGGCCACTTGTGAGGCCTTCCTTATCCGCAGAGGACCGAGAAGTAAATGCAACGATTTGCATTTATAGCGAGGGGCCAGTTGGAGCGCTGGCAAAGCTCCGAGATTCAGCTTTTTATTTTTTTAAAAAGCGCGGAGTTTTTG
>NZ_VVIN01000077.1:0-12855 GCF_008711145.1 Arenibacter lacus | reverse complement strand
GTAAACAACACTAACAAAGTACGCTTTTTTATCGGTATTGGATATCAATTTAATACGTCCGATTAAGGTGCAGACAGTACAGTGCCTAATAAACATAAAGGTTATCCTGGAAAGTTTAGATCACATTATGACGATGTGCTTAAAATAAATATCCAACTTAAAAACATCGCAGATTTAAATGCAGTAAACGAAGTTTACACCACCTATTATAAAAGTAATCTTCCAGCCAGAACCGTAGCGGGCGTTTCAGCGATTCCTATGGATGCGTTGGTTCAAATTGATGCAACGGAACTACTATGTGTTATCAATGTCTTTACGATTTCTATAGCTCCGCTAATTTTTGGTCCTCTACCAATACAGTAGCTAAAAAACAAAGCCGTTTTAAAAGAGTAAGCAACAAACGATTCGATTTTTGTAGGAATATTCATTAATTATCATTATATTGAGTATTCATTACGAATCACTTTAAGTGATAGCAACCTGCCCATACAGGCGAAGGTGCTAAAATCGATGAGCCTACTTTTAGGAAAAATATGTGATTTTCCACAATTTAGAGTATTTATCGGGTTGTAATGTTTTAATAAAACAACGCACAGATACCTTAGGTATAAACAAAAACAGCCTCTAGTAAGATGCAAGCGTTTGTACTGAACGATTCTGTCAAAGGCATGTTAATGCAATTATTAACTTAAATATATTTTATTATGACAAATTTGACCTTCAATGATTTATTAAACGAACACAGACCTCTCCTTAAGGACCACACCTACGTTTAGTTGTCCAAATTTTATATTCGTGGTAGTACGGACGCTAAGAAACTACAAGGCTTGCTGTTTCATGAGGAGACGGATAGGATCTACGATTCCCGTTGGGATAAGTCTGATAGAGCCAATGGGAAAAATCCAATGCGACAAAAGTATACCAATAAGATGAACAAAAAGCGAGCTACCCTAGGGGTAAGTCCGCTAACTGAAAACGGGTATAATCCAGATGATACCTCCATAAAATTTTGTGAGGCGATTATAAAGAACTCGCCCAAACACAAGGAACAATAAATAGGCCATGTAGCTGTATTATTCCTATGAGCAGCTAACTGAAATAACCAACCTAAATAAACCATGAAAAGATGTTGACAGACCTAAAATCAAAAGAAAAAACCTAGTCTTATATTAATCTACTGTCAGAGAAAATCACCTTAGGTAATAGCAACCTGCCCAAGCTGGCGAAGGTACAAAAACAATGAGCTTAACACTGAAAAAATAGGACTAGCACCCATCTGTTAGCGAAATCTGGTAATGTGTGGTTGTTAACACAAATACACAAGATTTGTAAACGCTCTATGCTTATTGTCTCCTGATATTAATAGGGGATAGACGATACGCAGTACCGTTGTCTAGGCCAGCAAGGCACTATTTTAAAAATTAATCAATTAATAACTAATATTTAACCTTAATAAACTATGAAAACACTAACCTTGGGAAACATATTGCGTAACTATCAAGAACACTTAACAAAGTATGAGCTAGAAAACCTAAAAGACATTCAAAAAAGACCTACCGACTTTGCAACTCAGGTCAGGGAATTGCATCTGGCATTGTTTGGGGAAGAATTCGATTTTATGACAGATTCCAGAACAGATTCCAAAGACCGGAAACAGGGAAAAAACCCAATGTCCAGCGCTTACACAGAGCGAGTAAACAAGAAACGGGAAGCCTTTGGGATACCTCCGCTAGACGCTATCGGATTTGCTATGGATAACAGCAGCATAAAGTTTTGCGAGGAGGTAGTACGACAAACCAAAAACTATAAGGAACTCTTGGAACTAAAAAGAAAAAACGGCAAGCAAATCGTATTTGTAGACATGGATAATGTATTGGTGGATTTTCAATCGGGTATTGACCGAATTTCTAAGGAAGAAAGAGCAACTTTTGCAGGTAGATTAGACGAGGTTCCCGGTATTTTTGCCTTAATGGATCCCTATGAAGGGGCTATAGACTCGTATCGGTGGCTATCCGAAAACTTTGACACCTATATTCTATCTACTGCACCTTGGGAAAATCCTTCCGCCTGGCACGATAAACTCTTGTGGGTAAAGAAACACCTCCCTGAAGTTGCTTATAAACGATTGATTCTTTCGCATAATAAACATTTGGTAAGGGGCGATTTTCTCATTGATGATCGCACAGCAAATGGTGCCGGAAAGTTTCCAGGGAAACATATTCACTTTGGTGAAAAAGGAAAAGGTTTTGAAGACTGGAAAGCAGTGCGTGCCTACCTAAAGAATTTTGCATAACCTAGAACAACCTATTTTTTCCGTTTACTATTCAATTGGGAAGAAATTTAAAATATAACCCTATAGCAGCACCATGCCGTTGAAACTTCATAAAATAGCAGACATATTAGGGAACGGGCAAAACCAATCCTGCCTTGTTTCTATCGTAGTAGACTATACTATTTTGAAACAAAAACTAAAAGATTCCTCCAATAAATCGTGGTATTTCAAAAAAGGCAGGGAATCCTATGAGCAAAAACTAGCGTCTCTAGAAAATGAGTATGAAAAAATCAGAGCAGTCTTTAATGAAAATACAGCCGATTTTTTTCTTGATAAAATTAATGAGCGAAATCGTCAAATCCGACAATTCAGCAAAGAAGAAAGTTTAAATACGGTGGTTTATTTGGGGCGTAGTATGCTCCGGAGCAATAGGGATTTCCATATAGAGTTACTCCGTATGAAATCGAGAACCGACCTCTTAATGCCCCTGAGCTTTTACTTGCAATATCCGGAAGTATTTTTAGAGATAACCAACTATTCATCACCATAACCAATATAAAAGAGCCAACCATGACCTTAAAAGAACTAGTAGCAGATACTACCTGGCCATCTATCTTAGCCAGTTTTAGTGAGATAAACCCTGAAGCAGAAAACAATGTTGAAGAATATGGAAGGGTTTTTAAAAAGTTGAAAGTATTGGAGCCAGAATCTTCGGACTATTGGATTCTATTAAAATCCGTAAGCACCGAAGATGAAGTATATATAGATGTTTCCGGACTGCACAAGAATCCAAAAGCAGAGGAAGAGTCATACCCTCAGGGGCTAGAACTCACCCTTTGGCAAGAATGGTTGGGTATGGAGATACACCCAGAGAGTTTAGCATCTTTTTCAGCGACGGAAATTATAGTCCATTGTCTTTTGGAAATGACCTTTGTAGGTTTTTCCGAAGAAGCAATCCAAAAACAAATCCGAAGCATTGAGAAAAATAGAAAAAAGCGGCAATCCATGACCAAGGAGGAGCAGGAAGAAATCAATGCATCCGTAGAGGAATGGCTCAAAATAAGAGGGGAATCTTAAAACATCTAGGGATAGGGCGCCATCTGGGCCACATACACAGCCGTCACTAACTACCTCTTACACAGCGTGTGTTAGACCTCAGCGAACAAAAAGCAAAACCTATTTTAATTATATTTAACCCTATGCGTACTATTTTTGACTACAACCCCTCCAAGGCAGAATTGATTGATATTGTAGACCTACCCGATGCTACTAGGGAATGGTATGAGGAAATTTTTGATGAACACGCTTTCCTCTTGCATTTGTGTTTCTTATTTCACCTAAGAAAAGACAGGACCAATTTAAAAAAACATGTTGCCCTGCTTTCCGATGAAATGCGATTGGATTTTCATAGAACCGTGAACCATCTATAAATGGTTGGCACAATCTTACTCCCTGGGCACCAAAGCATTAGATTGGTCTATTATATCTTTAATAATTACATCAAATTCCGTTGCTGAAGTATAAATATGGCCCAACAACTCCTCCTTCTCCTCTTCTGGTACCAATCCATCATTGAGTAGCTCTATAAGCCCCATTATCCTAGCCAACGGAGCTCGTACCACGTGAGACTGCGTCCAGGCTATATTTCTCAATTTTTTATTTTGCGCTTCTATATTAAGGGCGCGTTCCTGCAATTCGTTATTGAGCTGTTTTAAGGAATCTTCATAGGTTTTTCGCATGGTTATATCGGTAATTGCACCGATCATTCTGGTGGCTTTGCCATCCGCATCCCTGATAACAGTGGCTTTATCCCATACATAGGCATACTCCCCGGTTGCTTTTAACAACCGATATTCACATTCCCATACGGAAGACTTGGGATTTTGCATCTTTTTGTAGTAGGATCTAAATACTCTTTTTTTATCTAAGGGATGTACCAAACTTTTCCAAAGCTGAAGGATTTCTGTATCATCCGTTATTTCATGGCCAAAAAGAAGTTTAAAGGATTCACTTAGAAATATGGTGTTTTTTGATATATCACAATCCCAAATTACATCATTGGCAGCTTGTGCCACTTTTTCAAAACGCTCATTGGTGAGCCTAATTTCATTATCTGCCTTTACACGCTCACTCACATCCTTCACATATATCGCGATTCCATTATCAGATGGATAGGCGTTTATCTCGTACCATGTATTAAATCGAGGAAAGTACTCTTCTAGGGTAAATTTTTTGTTGTTCTTAATCCCCTCGTTGATTTTTTCATAAATCTTATAATATCTGATTTGAGGGAATACTTCCTTTATATGATGCCCCAAGGTAGCTTCACGATCCATTCCAAAGGAATCTTCTGCCTGGCTGTTCCAATAGGTTACTATCCCTTCGTTGGTAAGGGATATAAAAGCATCCCCGATACTTTCCAAGATCGCATTTTTTTCTTCGGTGGTCCTTTTATAGTCTAGCTGACTCGTTTTTAGTTCATGGATGTCCTGAAAACTCCCATAAATTCGGACACATTGATCCTTCACGAATTCTGACTTTCCAAGAAGCCGAACCCATTTTTCCTTGCCTTTTGCTGTTCTGATCGGCATCTCCAGATCAATAGTCATGCCTTCATGAAAAACACTTTGGGTAACCTCTAAGAACTTATTAGTTCCCTCGTGATATTCATAAAAGCTTTGGATGTTCTTAAAATTGGGGACAAAATCCTTAGCTACCCCGTGAATTTTTTTGGTCATCTCGGACCAAAACACGGTGCCCTTTTCAAAATCCACCTCCCATGCCCCAATAAGCGCCAGATCGGTTACCTCTTTAAGCAACTCCTTAATTTCCTGTTTCTCTGTAATATCCTTGGCAACGGCATAGGTAATTCCCGTTTCATGGGTAAGATCGGCAGTCCAACTAAGCCATTTGGTTTTACCTTCCTTAGTCAGATACCGGTTTTCAAAATATCGGAGTGGTTCCCCTTGGTAGAGTCTACTTAAATACTCCGAGGTCTCTTCCCTATCTTCGGGGTGAATGAATTCCAGTAAATTTTCAGAAAGGAATTCTTGCTCTGAGAAGCCTAAAAGTTTAGTAGCAGCCGGATTTATTTTCTTAAAGTACCCATCGTCACCAATTTTACATATGATATCCGGGGTATATTTAAAAATTTGGTCAAGTTCCAATTCCAAGTTCTTTCGTTTAATTTCCTCTCCCAAAATGGCCTTCAGTTGTTGAAACAACTTGCCATAAAACGATGGATTATAAGAACCATTTTCATTTCCGAGAACTAGCACGCCCTTCATCTCATTATTGTACATCAAGGGAATGCCTATTACCTCCTGTGGACAATGCTCATCCGAAGAAACACCCCTTTTAAAGGCTTTTTCTTCTTCTATACTGTCCCAAACGGCCATTTCTTTGGTTTCCCACACGGTACCTAGAAGTCCTTTTCCATATTCGGAAATTGTAAGTCCCCCCTGGTTATTTAAAGGTTGTTGGGTAGTATTTTTTGCAGCATGATGAGCTGTGAGTGTTAAGGTAGATTTGTCCGATCCTAATAGCCATACCTGGCCAGCACTGTAATTTATACGCTTAGTTAAAAGCTCTAACACCTTTACCAAACAGGACTCCATGCTTGCATCACTTTTGAAAAAACTACTGATTTGGTTCAATAGCTCCTTTTGCAACTTAGCATTGTACATTTCCGTCACGTCCCGCTCTATGGAAACCCAATGCGTATATTTACCATTTTCGTCGGCTACGGGATTTACAACGCAGTGAACCCAATAATCCTCTCCAACCTTATCTTTAGAGATTAATGTGGTTTCAAAAGCAGACCAAGCGTCCATGGCTTCTTTCCTTTCCTGTAACCTAGAAGGGTCATCATTCGGACTCTTTAAGATAGAGACAGGTTTTCCGAGGACTTCTCTTTCCGTATACCCGCTCATTTCAACAAAAGCTTGGTTCACATAAACAATCTTACGGCCACCTTTGCCAAAAGGTTTCGCTTCCGTCACTAGTACCGCTTCCTTGGTATTGGTCACCACAGATCCTAATAGCCTAAGTTGCTGTTCTTCCTGTTTTTGTTGGGTTATGTCCTGTACCGTGCCTTCAAAAAAGTCAGCTGTTCGGTTATGGCCCTCCACAAGATGACCAATTTGATGCACCCATTTTATGGTGCCATCCGGTAAAACAACCCTATATATAAGGTCGTGCTTCTCATGTTTATCAACGGCAGGGCCTTTCTTTATCTCAAGTTTGGCTCGGTCCTCAGGATGTACCGTAGCTAAAAAATTCTCATAAGTAAGGTGAAAAACCTCCTTTTCTCTTCCCCAAATAGCATACACCTCATCTGACCATGAAATTAAGAAACTGCCGAGGTTTAAGCTCCAATAGCCCAATTTAGCAATCTCGGCTGCATTCTTTAACAGCCGCTCGGATTGTTTTAATTCCTGTAAATACGCTTCTCTTTCAGAAACATCGTTACAGCCAATCAACATGCAGTCACGGTCTCTAATTGTTAATTTATGACCTACCAATTCTAACTGGGATATGTTCCCGTTCTTGCTTTTGTGTGCAAATACGCCGTAATTAATTGTTCCTTCTTTGGGTTTGGAATTTTTAAGGGCATTAATGAATACTGGCACTTCATCTTGTGGCTTAAGATTTATAGCCTCCATTCCAATTAACTCTTCCCTACTATACCCAAAGTGGGTTACCATCTTGTCATTAACCTCCAGAATGGTATAGTTACTGAGGTCCAGGAGATATTTTGGCAATGGGCTGGCATTAAATAGGAGTTGTTCATTTTTTTGGGAAGCCTTTAAATTATGGCTTAAAAACATTGTATCATTTACATCCCGTGCAATGACGACTATACCTTCTAACTCCTTATGTTGACGTAAATCAAGGGCCAGAAGTTCTATCCAAGTCCAACTGCCATCTTTTTGTAGAATTCTATAAGGTGTTGTATCATACGGCTCATCGCTAAGAAGCTTATTAAACTTAGATAGGGCAACTTCCCGATCATCATGATGCAAAAGATCAAAAAAGTTCTTCCCAATTAATTCCTCTGAAATGTACCCTATATTAAGTCCAAACCTGGTACTCACAAAGCTAACATCTCCCTGAGCATCCAAAATACTGAGCCAGCTATACCCAGCACGAATCACGGAGGTAAACTTGGGCAATATTAAACTGATTTTCTCCCAAACTTTTTTATCCGACGTAATATCATATATTTCACCTTCGATGAAAGTGCGGACATCACTTTCCTTTTTGACTAAGCTATTTGCCGTAATATGCACCCAAACCACCTGACCGTTCTTATGGACCATTCGGAACTCCAGTTCCTTCACGGCAATCGTCTTATTGATCCAAATCTCTAGCTCTATATTGAATTTATGCCTGTCGTCTGGATGGATTAGGTTTACCCATTCACTTAAAGATCTTACTTCTAATTCTTCGGGAGTATACCCTAAAATTAGGGGAAATTCAGGATCTATATAGAAATTATCCGTTCCAATTTCTAATTTCCAGGAGGCACTACCAGTTGACCCCGGGGTTTTATCTAAACCAACATTTTCTAATTCCATATGAGCTGTTATTGGGTAGGCTTGTTTTAGGGCTTTTGACTTTCATCCATCAAGCGTTTAAGTACGGTACTTTTTATAATATTTCCAATAAAGATGGAGGTGATCCCCGAAATCCTAGTTATAGTATTGAGTATCTATATCCGAAATTTCTCAGTCCAATTTATTCCAATCGAATATTACCCCATCATTCCTGAGGTATAAACTCACAAAGTTAATCTTAACGCATATTACGGGCTATACTTTTAACAAACGATAACATTTTTTGGGCACAGCGAAACAGGCTCTGGTGGAGACCAACCTGTTAGGAATAATCAGTTAGACGATTGGAATGGTCAAGGGGCTCCAAACGAGCCCCTAACCCAAAATTATTCCAAGAGTCAAAACGCCTAAAAAAACTCTTAACTGTCAGACGAAATCGTAGCTATTACAATTGTGGTGTCGTTTTTATTGTTTTTTTATTTTCAACTGTTATTTCTGACCCTTCTGCAAGCATTACAGAATTTGGTTTTACAGAATTTAGGAATTCAAATTCTCTGCCATAAACTTTTCCAAATTCCACATTGATTTTATAATCATTCACGTTGTATGCTTGCCATTTAGGATGTATTACTTCGTACTCGTTTGATTTTTCTTTATTAACTTTTGCATAGCCCCAATAATGCTCTGTAATAAATTCCGTTTCGCTTCCAGAAATGATTTCATAACTTTCTTTACTTCCTGTCACTTGAAATCTATTTTCAATTCCAGATGTAGTCCAATTATATTCTACAATTCTTGAATTGTTATTTTCAATCCATTTATGACTCATTGGCATAGTTTCATAATTTTCGTTGTAAACAGTATTTGCAACAAAAGTCAAAGCTCTTTTTGGTACAATTTCTTTAATGAAAACAACTCCTCGTTTCCATTCTCCATTTTCAAGTCTTTTTACGTAAAAGCGTAAATTTACTTCTTCAAAATCTGTGTGAAATGGAATTTTTATTCCTAATAGTTTTGTGTTTTTAAACATAAATCCTACTAAGCTGACAAAGCACTTCTCATTCCATAAATCTAATTCGGTTCCAGGAGGAATAAATTCAGTTAAATAGTCTTCGTCAATAGCATAATTTGCTATCGCTAGTTTTCTCCATTCTGCTTTTAAGAAACTCATTTATGTTCTGTTTTTAAATGCACCACAACGTGTACGGGTATGATTTCGGCGTGGAAAATCCGGCAGGATTTTTCATGCTGGGACCGGGCCAGGTTAAATGTAAGGATTTTTATTTTTTGCGATTTGGCCACGCTGAATTATAGCCAATGTTGTGTTTTCGTACTATTTCCGTAACTGCTTTTTAATTTTTTTAGGATCTTGTCTTGTATCGAAAAGTGTAATTATTTCTATTTCCTCTGCTTGGAAATTAATTCGGTAGAAAAAGGTAGTTTGTTTAGTAACTACACATTTGTAAATGCCTCCAAATTCGTTCGATTTCGGGCAGCTTTCAGGTTGAATTGATATTTGTTTTATTTTATCGGTCAATTTGGCCAGAAAGTCCATTTTGACTTTATAGCTCCACTTTTCCAATAAATGTTGTGCGAGTTTTTCGAGTTTGGATTCGGCCAGTTCGGACAGATAAACTTCCATTAGGAAATCCTTTTTAGAACATCCTTGAACGGCACTCTTTTTCCCTTGTCCAACTGCTCGATTCCTTTTTTAATTTCGTCTTGTTCTGCAGCGCTCAGATCGTTCCAAAAATCGGACTTTTCATTCTTTATGAAATCAGTCACTTTTTTAATAAATCTATCGTTATCGATATTTAAGATTATCTTGACGAGCTCTATTTTTGATGCTTCGATATCCATATTAATTCCCTTTACTCAAATTTACTAAAAATTCCCTTTAACCACGAATTTTATGTATGAAGCACAACGGCAGTCTGTCTCAAAACCACCCTTTAATGGTTGAAAATAGGATTTTTATTTGATGTTCTAAAAGTAAACAGGAAAGAGTTGAAATATTGCACTTTGCCCTTTAAAATCAATTTTAGGGCCTTTTTTTGAGCGATAGGTGCCTTTGCATACCAAAAATGAAGCATAGCAAACCTACCAGGAAGTTTCATTGGCAAGGTTCAGCATCCTTTTAAGATTGTATGCTAACGCTATGAAGCCAAAATCGGCTGAAGCCCTTTGGAGTCCCTTTTTGGTCATAATGTGGTCAAATCCCTCCCGAAGGCTCGGGATCGTTTCATGGTGCCAAATGGATGTTCTACCAATGCTTGTCGCTGTTTATATACTGATTCATTGTGAGCGACTCGGGTAGCATTGTCCTGGATGTTTTGGGTGAACTCGCTTCGTTGTATGATCTTGCCATTGACCTTGGCAGTGGTGCATTCATGACGTACGGGGCAGCTTTTGCATGCCCTGGTCTTATATTGTTTAAAAGTGTAGTTTCTTGATTTGTACTGGGTTTGGTTAGAGTTTAATTCATTTCCCTGCGGACAGGTATAGGTGTCTTTTTCGCGGTTATAGAGAAAATGTTCTGCGTTATAAGCTGGATTCGGTGCCTGGCTTGCCCTGCCTATGCCTGGAATGGCAACCAAGGTCTTTATTCCCAGGTTATCGACTGTTTTGAACTCGCTGCCCGTGTGGTAACCTTTGTCATAGAGTGCGGTAAACTGATTGGTTCTCAAAATTGACTTAGCCCTACGGAGCATCATGCCCATGGCTTTTTTGTCGTTTTGGTTGGTGAGCTTTTAGTCAATCAGGATTTTGTGCTTTCCGTCCACAGTTATCTGGCCGGTATAGCACACCTCGGTAATCATTCCCCTTATGATTTGATGTCGGCTGTCCGGGTCGGAGGTGGAGATCTGTGGGTTCTCAGAGAACCGATCCCCGTCCAGTTTCCTTTGAAGCTGTTCATACTTCCTGCGCTGCTGTTTGCGGTGTCCGACCTGTTTTTGCAATTCCTCCTTTTGGTCATCATCTGCCGTGGCCAAGGCCTTATTGTGTTCTTCCAGTTTATTGTCAATATATTCGAGATGCCTTTGAATTTTCTTTTTGTTGTAATTGTTCTTCTTGGAATTTTGGGCACGAAATTTTGTGGAGTCCCCTGCAATCAACAACCCTCCAATGAGGTTGAAGTTCCTGGCAATCTCAACGCTGTGGCGGAACACACGCTTGATGGCCTTGGGATTGTCTTTCCTAAACCTGGCAATCGTGTTGTGGTCGGGCTTTAAGTTTTTCAAGAGCCAGATGACTTCCAGGTTACGATGGCATTCCTTTTCCAATTGCCTGGAGGACCGCATGCGGTTCATATAACCGTAGATATAGAGTTTCAATAAATCTGCCGGATTGTATGGCGGTCTTCCTTGGGCGGGCAATATATCAAAGCCCAATTCTCGCAGATCCATGCTTTCCACAAACTGATCGATAAAACGAACTGAATTGTCCTGCGGAACCATGTCGTCCAAACAAGTGCTGTAAAGTGTTAACTGCTCCCGGTCTTGTCCTTGTTGATATTCCATACCTTAAGTTACAAAAAGCCGGGGGTTGGATCTGAAGATGATGCAACGGGTTTTCAACAAGGTTATTAAGTTTTGAGACAGTCTGACGGCCCAGCGTCGAGTAGGCAAGGGGAATTTCACCCCGAGCCTCTCACAGAACCGTACGTGATAGTCTTCCATCATACGGCTCTTCTAATTTAACATACAAATATAAGCTCATCCTCTTTCAAGTTGGCAAATCGTATTTTTAAATTAGCTAACCCCTTTGCTCCACTCCCATTACAGGAGCTTCATCACTACTACGGGTTAGTCCGCCCCTGCATAATGCCTTGATTTTCTGCCTCCAGGTTGTTCCTGTTGTGCATTTCTCTTTGCATCACCATGCAGGTTCCCGAGTTCCGTAATTGAGCCCGGATAATGTTCATGCCACCTGAATGACGCCAGCCATACGGAAAATAAACAGATTGCCTCCGTACTCAGCATTGTTTCCAACGCTACTTTTCACTCCGTCTCATACTTCGTAGCTTTTGACTGGAGGTACGCACTTCTCGACACCTCATCAGCGGTTCACTTTCGTTCATCTCCATTATCCATACCTGATTCTGCTCATGGCAAAACCTTTTCTTAGACGCTCAGCACCATGGCTCTTTACCACAGCACCTCTAAGTGGTTTGAAGCCATCCTCTGTAAGACGACTTCGGTGGGTCAATTGCAACTTTGCAACTTCCACCATCTCAATTACAGCATGTAGTGAATATTTTTACCGTTCACTACTTCTCGGCACACTAAGCGTAGTACGGTAGTAAGGAAGGCTTTCGTTTCCGTTTTAGCACGAAGCTAAAGCTTATTGTTTCGCTTTTTCTTTTTTTGCTCCAAAGCTAAATCCATAAGATTTAGCGACATTGTAAATATAGACAGACCTTTCGTTTTAGCCCTAAAGTCCGGATTACGTTTAGGTTTTGTTGTAGGTAGGCTTTTCCGTACGTCTGTCAATTCCGATCTCAGGCTGTTATTTTTATTCCACTATTCATTTCTAAAACCTTTTTGATAAACGTTTCGTTTGTTTTCGGACTAATGTAGATTTCTTCGTACTTATCATATTTTACAAGCAGTCCTTTTCTCGCTGTTGCGGGTTTAAAGCCAACATAAACAGTTTTATTCTTTACTATTTCTCTTATTCTGTCAACACTTATTTTGCCATTAAAAGGCCCGCTTCTGTATATAAAATTATTATCACTCAGTTCATAATTTGTTCCGAAATATAGCCAAAGAACAAGTCCTAATACTAAAGTTATTGGAATCAAAGTCCATCTTTCACTTCGCTCCATTTCTCCCTGAAGAATACCGATAATTGTTAGTCCTAAAATGAAGGCAAGAATACCGAATATTATTGCACTAAATAATATGTCTTTTCTACTCTTAAATTTCATTTCTAAATCTTTTTTCAGCTTACCTACAACGTTAAGGCTATGATTTCGGTCTGGGAAATCCCTTAGGATTTTTTCAGGCAAGAAATCGTGCCGAC
>NZ_VVIN01000076.1:0-12914 GCF_008711145.1 Arenibacter lacus | reverse complement strand
TACGATTTGCATTTATAGCGAGGGGCCAGTTGGAGCGCTGGCAAAGCTCCGAGATTCAGCTTTTTATTTTTTTAAAAATCGCGGAGTTTTTAAACCGGTTTTTAGATCTAATCTAGGACCGATCGGAAAATGCAACGATTTGCATTTGCAGAGAGGGGCCAGTTGGTGCGTTGGCCTTGGCTACGGCTGGCTCCTCTTTCCAAAGGTACACTGTACCTTTATCTCTCGGCCCTGGACAAGCAAAGAAATCATAGATTCACGAAATCCATTAGAAAACAAATAACAATTCTTGAGTAAAATGAAAGGGCATTTGGTTGAGGGGAAAGATATAGTATAACTGGCATAAGAAAAAGAAGTCCTGCTCAAATCAACATTAATATTTTACCTAAACACAACAATTAGTCATGATCCTTAAAATATTAGCATAGATTGCCGATAACTAAAAGCCGATTATAAACAATTCCTTACCATCCACACATTTAGGGCTTTATTAAGAGGATTCTCGTGTTACCTTTAGGGTAAGCAACATAAAAAGAGGGGGTTAGGTGGTATTAACCTGACACAGTGAATGGTTATCCTAAAATTATATAACAATATACAATAGAGATATAACGCATTCCCACTTTATAAAACAGAAATTTGAATTCGAATTTTTAAATTCACAACTATGTCACAGATTACACATATTATATTGGAATTGAATCTAATTTTCACTGGTGG
The DNA here is from genome assembly GCF_008711145.1 of Arenibacter lacus. Classification (NCBI taxonomy): domain Bacteria; kingdom Pseudomonadati; phylum Bacteroidota; class Flavobacteriia; order Flavobacteriales; family Flavobacteriaceae; genus Arenibacter; species Arenibacter lacus. The sequence goes on along the minus strand of NZ_VVIN01000076.1, from coordinate 12,194 downwards.
AGTTATCCTCTATTTATTATATGGAATGTTTTTTTCAAAAAGAAATAATCAATGGTAGTCTACTCTATGACTCGCACCCAACACATTGGCACTAACATACAGATTTCATCTGTTTTAGATTAACTCAATTATCTACTTAGATATTCAAACACCCAGAATTTAGGCTAGATCTCCTGATCCTCTGAAATTGGGATTAACGGCAGCAATTGACTGAAGACAAAAAAAGGCTCCCAATTACTTGGAAGCCTTGTTTTTACTACTGTGGGCCCTACTGGATTCGAACCAGTGACCCCCTGCTTGTAAGATACAAAAACTATGGTCTTATATGGTCTTAAAAAAGCTTAAATACTTGTTTTTCAACAATTTAAAAAAAATTAAAGACCATATGAAACCATATAAATAGTATATTTGTTTATAAATAGTTTATAAATTTGTAATAACGTGCTGACAACTAAAGTGCTTCTCAACAAGGTTCGTCAAAAGCAGGATGGAACATTCCCGTTGGTAATTCGCGTTACCTACAACCGGAAATCCATATACCTTCCCCTCGGTTACAACATGGTCGAAAAAGACTTCGACGCAAAAAATCAACGGATAAGACCTTCAAGTAAAATAGCTTCCAATATTACACGATTGAACAACACTATTCAAGCTAAACTGAAAAAGGTGTATGATACGGTTACCCGCCTAGAGGAAGAAGGCAAAATTGAAAGTTATTCCATGCCATTGCTCAAAAAAGAAATAGAGGGGAAACCAGTGAGCAACATGGATTTTTACAGTTTTGCAGATACCCTGATCCATGACATGAGAAAGGCAGGGAAGTATGGGAATGCAGAAATCTATAAGAACGTACGCAATAGAATTAAGAAATTCCATCAAAAAAGTCATTTGCCTTTCCGCCAAATCAACTATGCGTTTATAAAAAAACTGGAAACCCAGCATTATGCAAAGGGAAATACTGCGGGAGGACTGAGCGTTTACCTAAGAACCCTGAGATCAATTTATAAAAAAGCAATTAAACATGGTATAGCCAAGGAAATCCACAATCCCTTCAATGGTTATCCCATAAAGATGGGAACCCCAAAACGACAGTTTTTGAATGCGGAGCAATTAGAAATCTTTAAAAATGCCTTGATCCAAGAGCCATTCTTGGCAAAAGCCCGTGATCTCTATATGGCCTCCTTTTATTTACGGGGCATGAATTGGATGGATCTGGCATTATTGAAAGGGGATAATATACAGGGAGACTACGACCGAATCACCTACATACGATCCAAAACAAAGAACAAACTATTTTCCATTAAGATAGCCCCTGCCTTAAAGAAAATAATGTTTGCCTATACACTTGGCAACATTCAAACGGGTGATTATATATTTCCCATTCTTACTTCCACCGTTTCCAAGTATCAAATTCACGAAACCATCAAAAACAAGCGTAAAAGGCAGAATACCTACCTGAAGCGTTTAACGGAAAGATTGGACCTTCCAAGAATCACCATATACAGCGCCAGACACACCTATGCCAATATCCTAAAACGAACCGGTGCGCCCAGCAATGTGATACAGGACAGTCTTGGCCATACGACGGAAGCCATGACCCAAGCGTATTTGAATTCGTTCGAAACAAATATTATCGACGATTATGATGCTCAGATTATGGGGTAAATTATCGGCATAACATCCAATCCCATTTTTTACTTACGACTTCAAGGATTGATACTTCTTAAAATTTTCTGCTTGTTCAAAAATATCTTTGTAAACCTCATCCCTCTCAACTGGTGGATAACCGTGTTTATCTAAAAGTAGAATTAAGCCCACCTTTAAGGCTGATTTAATATCGGCCCGTTTGTTCCAGTCTGGAAATTTTGCTTGACTATCAACCAAGTCCTTAACCGCTTTTGCCAACTCAATTAGTTTATCTTCAGGATAGCTGAAATCATATTTAACACATAGCTCCTTTAGAATATCGTAAAAAGCCTTTTCCTCAAAGTCAATCCCTAAATCATTCCCCGATTTAAACTCGCTGTATACATCCCATATAAGATTGGTCAATTGATCCGCCATATCTTCATAGACCTCACTTCTCAGAATATCATTTTCATCACGTTGATTGTACTTTTCAACCAAGGACTCCATTTTCTTAGAAAAGTCTACACCTTTTACTTTGTTGACTTTTTTCATGTCACCGATAGCTCGTGCCAAGAGCTGTTGCAATAATTTAATCTTTGTGTTGGGTAATTTGATTTTATCAATTTTGGCTAAATAATCTTCATCAAAGATGTCTTGCTCCTTTTCGGTTTCTTCTCCCATCTTAAAGATTTCATCGATACCATCACTCTGTAAGGCATTTTTAATCATCTCCCTCACTTTAGCATTCATTTGGGCGGTATCTGGTGCATCTCCTTTGGTTAGTTTAAAAACAATGGAGCGTACGGCTAAATAGAAGTGGGTGTAGTCCCTTTCTTGCTGTGTTAATTCCTCACTACCTGCGCATATATCATAAGCTGCCTTTAGTCTCTTCACCAATCCCATAAAACGGGTTTCCATTTCCTTGGTCAACTGAACAAATTCAGCTGCCATATTAAGGGTGTTTAATTGCTCCAATGCGGTACCATTGAAATATTTTGAGCTATCAAATTTGTGCAGCAACTTAGCTAATAGGTCTAAATGGTTTCTTACGACTACTAGGGATTGCTGTATGTCTTCAAAATTGTCTTTATCCCCCTCCGAGTATTTCTTAAGCGCTAAATTCATTTGCTTCTTGATGCCGATGTAATCTACCACCAAGCCTTTATTCTTACCTTTAAATTTGCGATTTACTCGCGATATAGTTTGTATAAGGTTGTGTTGCTGAATAGGCTTATCTATGTAGATGGTATCAAGAAACGGTACATCAAAACCTGTTAGCCACATATCTACAACAATAGCTATTTTGAAATTGGATTTTTCGTTTTTGAATTGTCTATCCAATTCCTTGCGATCTTCTTTCGTACCTAAGAGGTTATACAATTCCTCCGGGTCGTCTTTCCCGCGGGTCATAATCATTTTGATACGCTCTATAGGTTTAATTGACCGCTTTTCTTTTTCTGTAAGGACAGCACCTTCCTCCGCAACTTTTATTTCATTCCACTCAGGCTTTAATTCAATTATGTTCTTATACAATTCGTAGGCTATAAATCTAGAGCTACTTACAAACATGGCTTTACCCTTAATGGTAGCACCTTCGGCAACTCTATTTTCATAGTGTTGCACAAAGTCCGCAGCCAACTCTTTTAGCCTATCTGGGTCGCCCAAAATGGCGTTCATACTTGCAGATTGCTTCTTACTTTCCTCTATCTGGTATTCATTGGCGCCAGCTTCGGCAACCTCTTCATAATATTGCTCAATCTTTTCTAATTCGCTATTCTGTAAGGCTATTTTTGCTGCTCTACCTTCATAGACAATACGGACCGTAATTTCATCTATAACCGATTCGGTCATGGTGTAGGCATCCACCACTTGTCCAAACACATCTAAAGTTGCATCAACAGGAGTACCTGTAAACCCAACATAGGTTGCGTTGGGTAAAGAGTCGTGTAAATACTTGGCAAAGCCATAGGACTTCTTCAAACCATGTTCTGTAACTCTTATTTTTTGGTCTAAGTTGGTTTGACTTCTATGGGCCTCATCCGAAATACAAATAACATTCGTACGTTCCGTCAATAACTCAATATCTTCTGTAAACTTATGAATGGTTGTTAAGAATACCCCGCCACTAGCACGACCTTGTAATAGCTCTCTTAATTCAGCCCTGCTTTCAACACTTTTAATGGTATTGTCACCAATAAAAACTTTGGCATTGGTAAACTGTCCTGAAAGTTGATCGTCTAAATCCGTACGGTCTGTTATGAGTACAATGGTAGGATTTTCAAAATAGGCACTTTTCATCAGGAGCCTTGTGAGATAGAGCATGGTATAACTCTTTCCGCTTCCAGTTGCTCCAAAGTAAGTGCCACCTTTACCATCTCCCTCTGGTTTTTGTGCTTTTTTAATGTTGTTAAACAGGGCTCTTGCCGCATAGTACTGGGGATAGCGACAAACTATTTTCTCATCTTTTTTAGAAGTATCTGGAATGTATATGAAGTTTTGAATAACATCCCTTAGTCTGTTTTGATTGAGCAATCCTTGAATAAGGGTAAACATGCTATCAATACCATCCACATCTTTGGCCAAACCTGATATTCTACGCCACGAATAATAAAACTCGTAAGGAGCAAAGAACGACCCTGATTTGTTGTTTACGCCATCGCTGATTACACAAAACGCATTGTACTTAAAAAGCTCTGGAATATCTCTCTTGTAACGAGTTGTTAATTGCACATAAGCATTATGAATGGTGCAGTTTTCTTGAATAGCAGTTTTAAACTCAAATACTACAACCGGTATTCCATTGATGTAAATAATCCCATCAGGAATACGTTTTTCCGTTCCTTCTATTTCCAGTTGATTAACAAACTTGTAGATATTATTGTCGCCATATTTTTCCGAAGGTTCTGATACCGATAAAACATCTAAGCTCTTCCCTTGAATTTGGCGGTCCAATCCTGCATAGTCTATTAGAGAAATCCAAATGTCTTTTTGGTTTCGGTCTTCTCGTTTAAGTATAAAACCATCCGATAACCATTGAACTATTTTTTTATTGGTTTCATATAAATCAGAAGCGGGTAAGGTTTTCAGATGTAATACAATTGACTTAGCCTCGGTTTGGGTTAAGCCTTCTTTCTTGTATTGAGTTAGTAGAAATTGGATTAAATCCTCTTCAATCAACACTTCTTCGGGCATACGACTAATAGTATTGCCCAAGTAATGTGGATACCCCTCATTACCCAATAACGCTATAAATGCTTCCTCTAACTTTGCTTCTGTAAATTTCATTAATAATGGTTGGTTGGTTATGATTATTTTTGGTTACTGATGTCGTTCTCCCATTAGCTACCAACCATTGCAATACAATGGCTGTAAACTCATTCATTTGGGCATCCTTTTTATATTATGACATTTTTGCAACTCATGTTATACTTATTTTTAGTCGCCTACCTTTTTCGGTAAGACGGTATTTTTGTTTACTGCTATTGGGTTTGTCAGGAATAGTTAATTCAATCAAACCTAATTCAATGGCAGGCTGTAAATAGTTATATAAAAAAGTTGGTCGGTGTTTTATTCCAACCAGCTCCATAGTTTCCGCACGTGAATAATCTTTACCGGTCATTGCAGAAATTAGGGTTTGAACTTGTTCGGTGACTTGTTCGGTGCGCTTTCTTGAAGAAGGAAACACCAACCGAGTGAAAGTGTCCATGAACTTAAAACATTCCCAACCGTAACTCTGCAGTATTCTTGGAATGCTGGCACCTAATTGTTCTATCAGGTTCAGATCCTTGGTGAGTTCTGCTTTGTATTCTATGCGGTTGGTTTCTTTCATTATTTTATTCCTTTCCCTTTTTCAATCCTTTAACCATCTTATCAAAATCAGATTCTATATTTTGGGTTTTATTAAACTTTTCATATTCCGAATAGGCTTTATTTTCGGCTTGTTTTTTGGATTTCTTTCCTAATCCTTCTAACACCTTATATTCATTAAAGGCTAAAAACTTATTGACACTTAGTGCCAATCCTTCCATGGTAAACGTATTTTCACGTTCTATTAGCCCTTCTATATAGTCGAAGTACCCCGTTACCGTTCGTTCCAATTGCTTGATTTCTTTTTCCTCCAAATAGTTTTTGGCAATTGCTGTATCTGATTTTAGCACCCTCCCGTCTGGTGCATTTTTCCAGGACGTTAGGCCCATATTTTCTTTGTTACTATCAGCTTTTAGGTAGATGATTTCCGCTGCTGTTTTACCTGTTATGGCATAGTGGAATTTATTTTGCACCATAGCATAGAACTTTTTGGTAATGGGCGATTGTGGGTCATAGTCAATACTACACTCAGCAAAAATATCGGTTACCTGTTGGTAAATTCTGCGTTCGCTGGCACGGATCGAACGAACACGCTCTAATAACTCCCTAAAATAATCTTTACCAAAAACAGTTTTACCTTGTTTAAGGCGTTCATCATCTAGGGCAAAACCTTTAATTATGTATTCCTTAAGTGTTTTGGTAGCCCAAATACGAAACTGTGTTGCTTTGGTAGAGTTAACGCGGTAACCCACAGAAATAATAGCATCTAAGTTGTAATAATCTAAATTACGAGCTACCTCTCTTTCCCCTTCCGTTTGAACTGTTCGGATTTTCCGAACAGTTGCCTCTCGTTCTAATTCACCACTTTCATAAATGTTGCTAAGATGCTCACTAATGGTTGATTTAGAAACACCAAACAACTCCGCTATTTTTTGTTGTGTAAGCCAAATGGTTTCGTTTTGCACATAAATCTCAATCCGTACCTCACCACTTGGGGCGGTATATAGAACAAAGTCGTTTAGCTCATTATTTGGATTTATATTTTTATCGCTTCCTTCCATTCCAAAAAAAATTATCCTATGGTACGTTATGCTTTGTATGCTATGAGGTTGGTTTCGGGCATAATATCTTTACTTTAAATATATAATTTATTAGTATTGTTTGAATCCAAATATCCTTAATATCAATTCTTGAAACTTGGTTTTCAACTTAGGGATGAAATTTCCAGATAAACCAATTATCGCTCCTAATCCTATTATTAGGTTCAGGTCGTTTACAACTAATTTTTTATCCTCCGGAAGCAGTTGAAGTATTTTATATGCACCAACTAGAATACCTACAATAAAGAGGTTGTAGGCAATTATGGAGAACACTTTAATTCGCTTCTTAAAGCGATATTTAAATTCTAATAAACGAGACACTTCATCTGTATCTCTTGGTAGCTTAAACTGGATAATAATATCAAATGCTCGGTAATACACGATGCGTATAAAATCGTTGTTAAATGATTCTTCTGTATCACTCATAACATTGTAAGCTTCATTTAAATGGTCATTCGTTATTTTAGATTTATCTAGTAAAAACAGGAATACCAAAACCATAGACTGATTATTCGCTTTACTTTGATAATTACCTAACAATAAATTTTCGAAAGTAGTAGTGGTTTTGCCCTTTGCTCTGTTTCGGATAACGCCTAAAAGCCAGCCTTTATCACAATCAAATTTTAGCACCCCAATCACCAAGGTAAAAATCAGAAAGTCATCATGCACAAATGGTGCAGCAGATTTCTCGGAAACTTTCCGCTTAGAGATTTTGGCGTACTGCGTATTAAAATCTGCTTTTGCGTTCTTTTTTATTGCTTGTATAGAAGTGTAGTAGATAGCATCCGTTTCCAATATCTCCTTGGTCTGAGCTACTAGGGTTTCATCAGAAACCAAAGCATAAAGAGCCTTTTGTTTTGGCTGGTCTGCCAAGCTTCTTAAATAGCTATGTTTCTCTTCTATAAAAACCATTTTTTCCTCTTTAAGGTGTAGTTCAATTTATCAGCATCCCATTCCGGTATGCTTCTCATTTTCCCAAGCAAATTTGAAATAAGATTAGAATACAACATGGTAGCAGGTTCTGCTCTTGGCAAAAAGCTTCTCCAAGATAAGTAGGTAAATGAATATATCTGTTGTGTTATATAGTTTAAGTCATAGAACATTAAGTCTTTCAAATCTGGATCGTCATGTTTTCCTTGTGGTGTTCTAAGTTTGATTTGAATGGGAGTACTCATGCCATGTTTGGCAGTTTTCAATTCTCTTGCACCAAACATTTGAATCAAACTGGTTTCATCGTCAATAAAAATATTACTCCCCCTTTGAGGGATATATTGTCCGATTAAATGTTTGGAACCATACTTTTTTTCCCCCTGCTGACCAGTGTCAAATAATATACTCGGATGGTTTTTACTAATCGTTACGAACGCAAACTTGATATTGAACTGGCTAATGTCTTTTACCAATTGACTAATAACATCAAACTCAACATTTTTGATGGGTTTGAAAATGTGAAAAATCAAACGCACAGTATCTCCATCTTGCCAAGCGTATTCTTCTGAAAGTCGGCTAATAGAGCTTTTTAAACTTTTGAGTAATTCTTCAAAATAGCTTTCATACGGCACATCTTTTACCTTGTCGCCTAACAAGTATTGACCATCACTTGACATAAAGGTTGTAATTCCTACAACACGACTGCTTTCAGCTCCTTTGTACATACCACTTCTCAACCAACTGTGTCCAATGCCAATAACAATTTCTCTATCAACCGAGCGTTGAACAGGCAATACCCATGGTGTACCACCTAACTTGGCATAGATTTGAAGTGCTAATGGGTTAAGGATGTACTCTGAATAGTTTGAAATTGTAGTTGAACGAACAAACTGCACTGGTATTTCAAGTGAAAGTAACTTTGCCTTTATCTTGAAATAGGGATTATCTCTGTCTGATAAATTTTTAAACCTATCTGGAATTTCAATGATTGCCAAATGAGGATTTTCATCATCATAATTACTAATCACCCCCAAATAATCTTTTATTCGATAATCTGAAATTTCCTGAATCAGGTAATTCACCTCTTGTAACTCATATTTCTTAAGTAGCCCTTTTTTAAACCAGCTTGAATTTGGTAATCCGTCTTTTAAATCATGAAGAAACTTCGTGAATGAACCTCTATTGGTTTTATGACAAATTGACAAAACACGAGGCTTTTTTATGTCAAATGTTAAACTATCGTATGGTCCATAGTAAGATAAGCCCTGATCAGCATTTCTTGTATTTGTTTTTGTTCCTGCATGGTCGTAAATGAACGTGGGTATTCGGAGGTTAATGCTGTTTTGAACCTGCATGGGTGTAGCATGAACATTGAAGCAAAAACCATCCTTATTCTGAAACAGAACTGGATTGCCTTTATCAGAGAATAAATGTTTGGCAATATTGCTAATCTCACCGAATTGATGAACGGGATTTTGTTTTTTGATACGTTCCTGGCTAACGGCTCCCAAAATTTGATCGCACTTTTGCTCACCAATAGTGAAATTCAAATAAGCCTGAATGTTACGTTTGGTTTTGCGAATAAAAAGCTCTTGTAACGGATAACTCTGCTCACCCTCACTGGTTGCTACAATGGCGGTATCCCCATTGACGGATTGTAAAGAACCCACAAAGTCTTCATTTGGAGCCAGTACGTTTTCTAATCCTAGAAGTGCTTCGGAATGTAATACTTCAAAATCTGTTAAATCAAATCCTTCTTGATGTAACTCTAGGCATGAAATATTGAACACCCAGTTCCTTCGAATATTAACCACAAAGGCAAACCCTTTAGTATTATTAATATTCGTTTCTCGAAGCTGAACTTCGATAAGTTTTTTAAAGGCTATTTTATGCTTAAGCTTTTCGGGCAGATAGCTTAAAATTAAATCATCCTTTGCCTGACGAGAGTAAAATCGGAAAGGATAAAAATCCACCGGAATGTATTCTTGAAAACGGTCTTTAAAGGTTCTAAAAAAGATGTGTTTTACTAACGATGCGGTAACTTTACTGTCAACATATACCGATCGTCTTTCAACCTTGCCGGTTAGTTGGTTTCCTTCATCTTCTTTATTGGATATTACAATTAAATTACTGTCCCTAAAAAACGAATACGAAGCATTATACTTTTGTCTTAATTCCTGCAAACGCTCATCAGAATATGGTACTGTTATAATCTGATAGGAATTGAAATCAAATCGTACGGGGAAATAATTTAATTGCATAATACTTTTTTATTTGAAATTGCTTTCTCCACCCTGCTCATCTTACTTAACAAAACTGATTGTAGCTCACTGAGTTTTTGATTTACCATTAACTTTGATAAGAGCACTTCATAAATTATCGAAATACGTGTTTCAAACTTTTCTTCTACATCAAAACTTGGGTTAATAACTGATTGACTATCAAAATCTTTAGTAACTAAAGCGTTAAATACTGCACCTACGGCCTCTTTTTTTAGTTTCTTAATAGCATCTAGCGTTGTTTGATGTGCAAAAAATTTATTATCCCCGTTTATCGAATAACAACTTTGATTCATTGCCATGCTAAATCCGGCAATTGATATGGCTCCAACGGTTCCTCTTGCTGTAATAAAAACAGTGTCTTTCGGGTAAATTTTAGTGCTACTTTCATTTAATCCTTTAATTGTAATCTTCTTTTCAGTCTCAATACAATAATAGCTTTCAGATCTATCAGCAGGTGTAAAGAACAAAATATCACCATTCCAATATTTCTCTTCATTCGTTTTGGGGGTTCCTCCACCTCCTAATTTGAATTTCTCCGTAAAACTCTTCACCTCCCACCCCACAGGAATTTCTTTATCCAATTCCTCATTATACACCATAGCACCGCCGGAAGACTTATATGGTTTCCCTTCTTCATTGGGGAATTCAAAATCCACAAACCAATGTTTATATAAGGCTTGGGCGGTTTCTTCCAGTTTTTGGTTTAATTGCTCGTTGAGCTTGATGCGGTTGGTAACGGTGTTATATTCCTCTACAATTTCTCGCTGTTTTTCTATATAGGGGATGGGGAGTTCAAAATCAAGAAAATCTTCCCATTCTAAACTTCCTCTAACACCACCAACTGCGTGAAAAGTTGCTTGCCTGTCAAACTCTGCACGAGTAAACCACATCATTAAATAGTCTGGGTCAAGCAAAGATTCATCCATAACCTGAAATACTGGATATGCCTGAGAAATAATAGCTTCTTCAAAATCCTTTAAGATAGCAACAGGCATCTTTTTATCCCTCCGCACCTGCATCGTACTACAAGCAAATTGATTCTTTCGAATAATTTTGTAATTCTTCATATTCGTTCCTACTATATTTGCAACAGATGGAATAAATTTCTTTTCAATTGTCAAACCCAAAAGTAAATCAACACTCAATTCTGTATTTCTTTCGTCAACAAGCTCTATATAATCCCCTAATCTTTTATAGTTTGACCTCATAACCTAACTCTTTAAACACGTTTAACAATTCGGTTTTGCTTTCTTCTTCTTCTTGCAGCAGCTTTTGCAAATCAATTTGTAAGGAGGTCATTTTCTCATCAAAATTGATATTCTCATCACGGTTGACAAACTCAATATATTTACTAGGGACTAGAGAAAAGTCTTTTTTAACTACTTCATCAAAACTCGCACTGTAACAAAATTCCGGAATATCTTTATAGTCTGAATTTTTCTGTTGCCATTGGTGATAAGTGTTTGTTACATCTGCAATGTTTTCTTCTGAAAATTGGATAAACTTCTTTTCAAAAGGAATCCCTATTTGGCGTAAATCCATAAACAAGATTTCTTGATCGCGGTTACGGTAGTTCCTAGTTAGATCAGGCATCTCAACTGTTCTTTCGGTTTTGTTTTTATTCAAAATCCAAAGTGTTACGCTAATATTAGTCGTATAAAACATATTTTGAGGTAAAATAACAATAGCTTCAACCAAGCCGTTCTCAATAAGTTTTCTACGAATTTTGTACTCTTCACCACCACCTGACAGCGCTCCATTTGCTAGGATAAATCCTGCTACGCCATTTTCGGAAAGCTTACTCACCATATTTAAAATCCAACCATAATTAGCATTACTCTTAGGAGGAACATCATAACCTTTCCAACGTGGATCGTCTAATAATTCATCTTCACCTCTCCAATCTTTTTGGTTGAACGGAGGGTTGGCCATAATGTAATCGGCCTTTAAATCTTTGTGTTGGTCTTGCGCAAAGGTGTCGGCTGCTTTATCACCTAAATTGGCCGCTATACCACGAATGGCTAAATTCATTTTCGCCAACTTATAAGTGGTGTTGGTGTATTCTTGACCGTAGATAGATACTTCTTTTTTATTCCCGTGATGGCTTTCTATGAACTTAATAGACTGCACAAACATACCGCCCGAACCACAGGCAGGGTCATAGATAATCCCTTTATAAGGTTCTATCATTTCGGCAATTAGATTTACAATACTTTTTGGCGTATAGAACTCTCCCTTTCCTTTTCCTTCTTTTAAAGCAAACTTTGATAGAAAGTATTCGTACACACGCCCCACAATATCTTGATCTGCATCTTTAAGGGTATCAATATCATTAATATTGTCTAACAGTGAAGCCAGTTTAGATTTATCAAGACTTAATCGTGAAAAGTAATTATCAGGCAATGCACCTCTCAACGAAGGATTATTCTTTTCAATATTGTGAAGC
>NZ_VVIN01000075.1:0-13212 GCF_008711145.1 Arenibacter lacus | reverse complement strand
AAAGGAATCGTAGCCATTTTAATTAGGGCATTCAGCGATCAAAAACCAAGTGATATTATAGCAGCAGACACCCAATTTATAGATGAAATTGGCTTAAAGGAACATTTATCCCCCACACGGGCTAATGGTCTGGTGAGTATGATTAAGCAGCTTAAAATGTATGCAATCGCCTATCAGACCCAGTTAAATTAAGGCACAACCTTAGGATGGTATCATTGAGAGACCATCCCACCTAAATTTTTTAATACGATGAGCACAGAAACACCCACCATAGACACCCAAGAATTAGGCGAAAAGATAGTTCGTGTCATAAAAACTATTTATGACCCGGAGATCCCCGTAGATATTTATGAGCTGGGATTAATTTATGACGTTTTGGTAAACGAAGACTACGAGGTTAAAATCCTAATGACCCTTACCTCCCCCAACTGTCCGGTAGCGGAATCCATGCCTATGGAAGTTGAGGAAAAGGTGAAATCTATTGACGAGATAAAAGATGTGGAAGTAGAACTAACTTTCGATCCGCCTTGGACCCAAGATTTAATGAGCGACGAGGCCAAATTGGAACTAGGTATGCTCTAGATCGGCCATGCGTAGCATCAATTAACGATAACACCCTCTTAAAATGGTAAACAGCGCCCCAAATATATGATTACATACATTTGGGGCGTTTTGTTTTTTATTCATAGTGGTAGCGAGGACCATTATGCGGACAGCATCCACTCTACCAACCCAATTCCATGCCTACAAGAAAAACTAGCTATGGGTTTTACAGAGAGATGGTCCTCTTAGGGACACCTCAACCAATCATGTTATTTAGAAAATACCACTAATATTCTACAAAGATTTTTTGAAGCTTTGCCAAGGTATGTTCGTAACCAATAGTATAGGCTTTCTCAATCCCTTTCTTATCTAAGATCCCGATTAGTTCTAATGATTGCGGTTCTATAATTAAATCGCACTGCTGTACTTTAGCCCTATTCATGGCATAGATCATTAAGGAAGTGGTTCTATTAGCCAATTGATAAGACGATCTTATCCCCTCCTTACTTAACTGCCTAACGGAAGAAACATTACTCCCAATAATAAAATCGGACTCATCTGCTACATACTCATAGGGAAAGTTATTCATAATACCTCCGTCCGCATATAAGGTGCCATTGATCACAACGGGACTAAAGACAGGAGGCAAGGCCGCAGAGGCCAATAAGGGCATAATAAGCGCTCCCGTAGAGAAAATTCTTTCCTCCCCACGTTGTAGATCCGTGGTCACCACCGACAGTTTCCGCTGCAAGGATTCAAATGTGTTCTCTGGAAAATACTTTAACAACACTTCAAAATACCGATCAGTATCTAAGAGCCCAGGCTTTACTAGGGTCATAAAGTGATATCGGAACAAAGGGGTTTCCTTAAAAAAGCGAAGCATTTCAGAAACCGAATTCCCATTGGCATACATAGCGCCTACTAAGGCCCCTACACTACTGCCACTAACAACCTGGGCTTGAATCCCAAACTCGTTTAAAGCTTGAATCATTCCAATATGGGCCATGCCCTTTACTCCACCTCCAGATAACACCAAGCCAACCGACTTAGTTTTAATTTCCGCCAAATTCATAGTCATGATTTATAAAAGTAGCACAACCGCTCCTCAAAAAGGATAGCGTTTCACCTTCCACAAACTAAGCAATTTTTATGAATTGAACAGCTAAATAAAATGCAACACTAAAGAAACTCCCCCCTTTAACCATAAAGACAAGTAATAAGCATCACAATTAGACTTTAAAGCCCTACTGCAATAGGAACACTAAAAAAACGGTTGGTATAAAGTAGATGGCAATGGTTCTTGCCCCGTCATAGTCCTTGGCAATCCGCTGGCCTAATAAGAGCATCAGGAGCGCAATACAAGCCACTACGGCACCGGCTAAGGCAACGGACTTTCCACCCTCGGTCACCAGCATGTACATTCCCAACAAACACAGGACCCCGGCAACCAACTCTGTTACCAGTACCGTGATCAACAACAAGGGAACCTGGCCTTGAAACGGGGTATCTTTAAAATGTCCCTGTAACCAGGAAATATTTCCCTTCCAGTCCATCATCTTATCAAAGGCACTTTGTACAAAAGTGATAATTAGAAAAAGAAGCAATAAGAGTTCCGTCGCATTATTGGTTAAGGTTTCCATATACAAGCATTTATTTTCGCTATTATGCCGCTTTAGCGTGCAATAAGCGGGTTAGTTTTATAGATAGATCCATTAGAATCAACTTAGCATTACCATTTCTTTCAATGTGATAACTAGCATCCTCCAGTTCTTTCACAATTAAAAGAATATTTCCCTCATGAACAAAAGGTGCAAAATTCTCCAATTTGAAACCTTCTACATGAAATCTCATATAGGCCAAGTCCTTTGCATTGTAATTGATTAATAGCGCTTGTCTCATGACAGAAATACAATAGCTTAAGAACTGTTTTTGTGTTTCCCTACCCGTTTTGGCCACCAGCTCGCTCCACGCTATTAAATCGTGTATAGCCCCTTTATTGCCTTTCGCCCTAAAGGCAGAACGCACCCATTGCACAAACCACTGTTCAAAAACAAGGTCTTCGGAATCATTGTTCATAAAGTCCAATGCCTTGTTAAAATTTCCGTTGGCCTCGTGGGAAATCCGCAATGCGTCTTCCCTACCTACTCCCCTTTCGATTAAGGCTTCTACTATGGCCCCTTCTGCCACTGGAGGAAACCGGAGTATTTGGCAACGCGATAAAATGGTCTGAATAATCTGCTCTTCTTCTTCCGCGATTAGGATTAAAACCGTTTTGTGAGGAGGCTCCTCTATAAGTTTTAATAATTTATTGGCCGTGGCAGTGTTCATTTTTTCCGCCATCCAAATTATCATGGCCTTGTATCCTCCTTCATAACTCTTAAGAGAGAGCTTTTTAACCATCAGTTGGGCTTCATCTACCCCTATTTGCCCCTGCCTATTATCTATTCCTATAGCTTTATACCAATCGAAAAGATTCCCATAAGGCTGTTCTGTTAAAAACTGTCGCCATTCTTCCAGGTAACTATCACTTACTGCATGACTCTTAACTTTAGTGGAATTGGCCACCGGGAAAGCAAAATGAATATCTGGATGGGACAAGGAATTGCATTTTATATTACAGCTGGCATCCCCATTCTCATTTTCACCCCCCGTATTCCCGCAGACTAAATACTGAGCATAACACAACGCCATTGGCAATGTACCACAGCCTTCCGGACCAATAAAAAGTTGCGCGTGCGGAATGCGACCGGCATCGGCACTAGAAGTAAGATGATCCTTAATGTGGTTAAGCCCTAAAATATCCTTAAATTGCATAGGCCAAATATAATGGAATAAAACCAAAATAGGCTTATATAATTGGGCCACATAACTGGCAATTTCTCCCCCTTCATCGCATTGTCAAATTAACAATTCTCCCAGTGGCACGGGTAATTATTAGAGAAAGTATCTTTAAAACATCCTTTAAATCTTTACATTTGCTATTCTATAAAACCAGTAGTCATATGAGAACCATCAACGATTTTAATTTTAAAAATAAAAAGGCATTAATAAGGGTAGATTTTAATGTACCCTTGGATGCCGATCTAAAGGTAACGGACAACAACAGGATTGTTGCTGCAAAACCAACTATATTAAAAGTATTGGAAGACGGCGGGAGTGCCGTACTTATGAGCCATTTGGGAAGACCAAAGGGACAAGCTACCCCAGAGCTTTCATTAAAGCATATTGTAAAAGAAGTTACCCAAGTTATTGGAGTAGACGTTAAATTTGTAGAGAGCTGTGTAGGTCCTGAGGCAGAACAAGCAGTTACCGATCTAAAAAGCGGAGAGGTATTATTGTTAGAGAACCTTAGGTTCCATTCGGAAGAAGAGGCTGGCGATGAGGAATTTGCCAAGCAGCTATCGCAATTAGGGGACATTTATGTAAACGATGCCTTTGGAACGGCTCATAGAGCTCATGCTTCCACTACCATTGTAGCAAAATTCTTCCCGGAAAATAAATGTTTTGGCTTTTTATTAGCCAAGGAAATAGACGCCATAGAAAAAGTAATGCGTACCGGCGAAAAGCCCATTACTGCAATTCTAGGTGGAGCCAAAGTATCCTCCAAAATCACGATTATTGAGAACATCTTAGACAAGGTAGATCATTTGATTATAGGAGGCGGAATGACCTATACCTTTGTGAAGGCACAAGGAGGAAAAATAGGAGATTCCATCTCTGAAGACGATAAAATGGAATTGGCCTTGGAAATCCTCTCAGAAGCTAAGAAAAAGGGAGTGACTGTACATATTCCCGTAGACGTTTTGGCCGCTGATGATTTTGATAAAAATGCCAATACCCAGGTGGTTAATTCTAACGAGATCCCTGATGGATGGCAAGGATTGGATGCCGGACCCAAGACTTTAGAAAACTTTAAGCAGGTAATCCTAGATTCCAAAACCATCCTATGGAACGGTCCCGTAGGCGTTTTTGAGATGGAAGCTTTTGCTAAAGGAACAATAGCAGTAGGTAATTTTATTGCCGAAGCTACTAAGAACGGGGCTTTTTCCCTTGTAGGTGGTGGCGATTCCGTTGCGGCCGTAAAACAGTTCGGTTTTGAGGACAAGGTGAGCTATGTATCTACTGGGGGTGGTGCCATGTTGGAAAGCTTGGAAGGAAAAGACCTTCCGGGAATCGCTGCAATATTGGCCTAAATCCCTCGCTCCAACATATAGGGAAGCAAGCATTTTCACCAGACCCCATTTGGTTTGGTGAAAATGCTCCCATTTTATCAGTTCCCATTAAAAGACAACTCATGAAAGTGACCAAGAATTTCCTATTCAGTATTTTGGGGCTAGTGGCCACCACTACCCTTTCTGCCCAAGAACCAGACTCCATTCCCAACACCCCAAATCCAAATAAAGCGGCAATCATGGAGGTAGACACCACTGCGATGGATATGGAAGGGGTAGAATTGATGGAAAGCATGGATGCGCAGGCCACTATGAAAGACCAACCCTTGGTACGATTAAAAGGTGAAAAAAAATACGACCTACAGGATCTCTTGGAAGCCGCTAAATACGATAGTCTATGGTTAAGGGAACTACACCAAAACGCTATGCTCTTCGACTCCATTTATGAGGATATCTCCAAGATGGAAATAGATACGGTGTACCATTATAAGGTAGATACCGATACCCTAAAAGCAAGATTAGAAAGATTAAACCAGCGCACTCCTTTTAATATTACCTATAATCCGTCCTTAGAAAATGTAATCAATTCCTTTCTAACCCGCAGACGGGGCCTAATGAGTAGAATGCTTACTGCAAGTCAGTTTTATTTCCCCTTATTTGAGCAGGAATTAGACAACCAGAACATTCCTCTGGAACTAAAGTACTTAGCCATTGTAGAGTCGGCATTAAATCCACGAGCTAGATCTAGGGTGGGCGCAACAGGCTTATGGCAATTTATGTACGGTACCGGTAAAATGTATAATCTGGACGTAAGTAGTTATGTGGATGAAAGAAGCGACCCCATCAACTCTACCAAAGCAGCCAGTATGTACCTTAAAAGGTTGCACCGCATTTTTGACGATTGGGATTTGGCCCTAGCCGCCTATAATTCGGGTCCCGGCAATGTAAATAAAGCCATTAGACGCTCTGGAGGGTACAAGAATTATTGGAATATAAGAAGACATCTTCCTCGGGAAACCGCAGGCTACGTACCGGCTTTTTTGGCTACCATGTACATCTTTGAATACGCCAAGGAACACGGATTGGAACCTGAGGTGGTAAATAGGCCTTATTTTGAGACCGATACCGTGCATGTAAAGCGCATGATCACCTTTGATCAAATTGCCGAGTTGGTAGATATCAGTGTAGAAGAATTGGAAGTATTGAATCCGGCCTACAAGTTAAATATCATCCCCTATGTAGAAGGAAAAAATTACAGCCTACGACTTCCTATCTATGCCTTGGGCAAGTTTGTAAACAACGAAGAGGCAATTTACGCCCATGTGGAAAATGAATTAAAGAACCGGGAAAAGCCACTTCCCGAAATGACCTCCACCCAAAACCAAATAAGATATAGAGTAAAAAGCGGGGATTACCTAGGTAAGATTGCCGAAAGATATGGTGTAAGAGTGAGCCAAATAAAAGCTTGGAATGGTTTAAGAAGCAACAATCTGAGGATTGGCCAGCGACTTACCATTTACCCCAGAAAACACCCTAGCACGAGTGTCAGCAGCAGTTCCAAGGTCCATACCGTTAGAAATGGAGACTCCCTTTGGGGCATTGCAAAAAAATATCCGGGAATTAGTATCGAGAATTTACGAAAATGGAACGGTATTAGTGGTAACGATATCAAACCGGGTACAAAATTAAAATTGTGTGACTGTTCCTCGTAAAAATTTATACTACCATGAAAAAAATTGGAATTCTCTTTTTGTCGACATTTTTATTACTGATTTCCTGTAATTCAACTCCAAAGAAAAAATACCAGCCTGAATCCATAGGAGCGATAAATTCCTTGGCAGTAGTAATGGACAATGACTTATGGGAGGGTGCGGTAGGAGACCGTGTTAGACAGCATTTTGCGGCTCCAGTCTTAGGACTTTCTTGGGAAGAACCTCTGTTTACCATTCACCAGATGCCCGCTAAGGTTTTCTCGGGTTCCGTGTTAAGCACCAGATCCGTTTTATTTGTTGCCAAGGACACCCTAAGCTTGGCTCATATTAAAACAGATGTGTACGCCACGCCACAGAACGTAGGTGTTATAAAAGGTACTACCCAGGAGGAAATAATAAAGAACTTGGATGCCAAGGCCAATGAAATGATCAAGGCTTTTAAAAACCTTGAAATTGGGGAAGCCCAAAAACGGTTTCAGATATCCTTGAACAAGGAGAAGGAATTAGAAGAAAAGCTAGGAATTACCCTATCTATCCCCTCCATTTACAAGGTTGGTAAACAGGAAGGCAAGTTTGTATGGATCGATAGACAGATCCAAAAAGGAAGCATGAACATTATTGCCTATGAGGTACCTGGAAACTATTTTAAGAGCGACTCTACCCTGGTGGCCGATATTGTTAGCATGCGCGACTCTATAGGGAAGCAGTTTATTCCTGGGCCCGATGTTCCTGGGAAAATCACGTATATGGTCACGGAGAAAGCTTTCTCTCCCTATGTTTTCCCTGCCGAAATTTCGGATAGGAAAGCCGCTGAAGTAAGGGGAATTTGGGAGATAGAAAATTACCCTATGGCAGGACCTTTCCTTACTTACATCATCAATGACCACAAGAACGATAGAAAAGTGGTGGTAGAAGGCTTTGTATTTGCCCCAGCCACTGAAAAAAGGGATTATATGTTTGAGTTGGAGGCGATTTTAAAAACAATAAAGTTTGTAGACGAACCTAGCCAGCAACAGCAGGCAAGTAGATAAGCCCGGCCCTTTTAGGTGTGTTATCCGCTAACGAAAGGTTAACCTATACATACACTGCTCATTCCACCCTAGGGTTTTAAGCGAGTGCGCATAGATTATTGGGTTCTGCCAAAAGTGTTAGAAAAACTGGGATGGGTGTAGCCTTACGCGCCTGTAGCTTCACGTGCCCCTTCGAAACAATCAGGCCCAAGGAAACACAGGAATTGGGACACCTCTACTGGGAGGTCTACTAAGGCTAAAATCCTATAGGTAAGTACCTTGGTTAGAAACTAAATCCAGTAGCAACCCTATATATAAAGGCGTAAATTACGACTGCTATTAGGAAAAAACAAAACACGGAAAAGGCCTTAAAATATCTTTTTAGAAACAGGTGGGTCCAATTTCTAAAAGCCTCCAAATAGATTTCTTTCAAGAGAAAAACATGTTTCATAACAGCTATATTAGTTAATTGCTCATGCTAATTTTAGAAATGTTAGGCTACTGGGACAACTTATTAGATAAAGTGCCGCATAAAACGGATGAACTAAACTTTATATTGTAATCATTCGACAAACAACATAAGTATTCGTCAAGATGACTAAAACCCTAAAAGTAATCTACAAAGGATAAAATTGATTGTTCCAGGGATGGATCCAGAAATAAAAAGGCCCGCTTTCCAAAAAGAGAACGGGCTATAGAAATTAGTCAATCTGGTTAAACTGATTACATCTTCACAATTATAAATTCGGATCTTCTATTGAGTTCATGTCGCTCTCTGGTACACCAAACCCCATCCTTACATTCGTTCAACAATCGCTCTTCCCCGTAGCCAATAGCACTTTCAATCCGCTCTTCGGAAATTCCTTTGGAAATAAGATAGTCCCGGCTAGACTTAGCCCTCTTGTCCGAAAGATATTTATTGTACACCGCAGGTCCTCTAGAATCTGTGTGCGATTCAATTTTTATAACCATGTCCTTATGATCCATCATTACCTCCACCAACTTATCCAATTCTACCGCGGCATCCTTTCTTATATACGATTTATCAAAATCAAAGAAAATCATGTCCGTTTTAAGCTTACGAACGCCCTCCTCTACCACAATCAACTCTTTTAGCTTCTTCATCGGGATTTCTATCTCCACCACTTCATTGGTCCCGGTCACCACCTCTTTTACATTCTCAAAATACTCAGTTTGGGCAATTTTCACAGTATACTTAGTGTCCGACTCCAAATCCTCAAAAACAAAGGTGCCATCGCTAGCAGTAATTACCTCCTTCAATTTAATATTGTTTTCATCTAACAAGGTCACTAAGGCATTGGGCATTAACTCCCCGGTAATTTGCTCTACAACCGTACCAGCAATTGCATTGTATACGGTTTTCTCTGGAATCAACCTTTCAAATCCGTAGAGATCATCGTCCCCTTTTCCACCATTTCTATTGGAGGCAAAATACCCCTTATTGTTGTTTTCATTTACTATATAGGAGAAATCGTCCTTTTCACTGTTTATAGGCCTTCCTAGATTCACAGCATCCATGAATCCGCCATCTTCCTCCAATACGGCTTCATACACATCCAATCCGCCCAGTCCTACATGACCATCGGAAGAGAAGTACAGTTTTTCATCTGTCACAAAAGGAAACATTTCCTTCCGTTTGGTATTGATCTTAGGGCCCAGGTTCTTGGGTTGGGAATACTGGTTGTTTCCCAGCACATCCACCACAAAGATGTCTGTCTCCCCCATACTTCCCGGCATATCCGAAACAAAATACAGTTTCTTACCATCAGGACTCAATGAGGGATGCCCGGTGGAATAGGAATCACTATTAAAAGGCAACTCCCTTGCTTCTCCCCACTCCCCGTTTACCTTATTGGAAACATAAATTTTTAAATGATTCATACCATTTTCATCCCTTCGCAACTTCCTCTTATAGTTATTGCGGGTAAAGTACATAGTGGTATTATCGGGAGAAAAAGTTACGGAAGCTTCGTGATATTTTGTGTTGATATTCTTGGATAATTTAATGGCATTCCGCAATTCTTGGGACTCCTCATTGATATTTGCCAAATAAAGGTCCAAGAATGGCTGGTTATTCCATCCATACCGCCTAGTAGTAAAGACTGAAGAATCTCTTGAGGAAGCAAAAACCATTTTATCTTCCTTATAAAACATGGGTGCAAACTCCGAATATTCGGTATTTATAGACAAATTCTTCAAAATAGCGTTGTCATCGGCTGAAAGGATTTTATCTAAAACCACTTCATTTGCATTGGCCTCCATACTGGTATCCTCCTCTTCTACCGTCTCATTCTTTGTGGCCCTATTATACAATCGCATCATGCGTTTAGCCCTACCATATTTACCAGCTCCTTTAAGAGTATGCGCATATTTAAAAAGGTACTCTGGCCTCATATCGGCCTTATACGTTTTGTACAATTGATGGTACCAATAATAGGCACGTTCCATATTGGTGTTAAAATAATGAGCGTCTCCAGCTTTCTGAAATATTTCTAAACTACTGACATCGGGAGTTTTTTCCAATCCTTTTTCGTAAAGCTCAGCAGCCTCCGCATACCTCATCTGGTCAAAATAGGTATTTGCCTTATTTATCCAAGAATTACTTTTAACCGGACGTATTGTCAAAACGGAGGGGGTGGAGTTCCCGCTGGCTGTCACGTTTTCATAACTCACAATTTCTAAAGGTGCCGCCTCCACAACCTTAGCGCTTATTGGTTTCTTTTCACGCGAAACAAGGGTATTAGCGGCTGCTGGGCCTTTGGAAGGGGGAATAATCAACACCCAAACAGTCTTATCATAAGTCTGATTGATATTGGTTTTACATGCCTCCAAAGCCTCTTGCCAGGTGTCAAATCTTTTAAGGTATAGATAGTTCAGCTGATCTTCCGGATTAAATAAAAATCCCGCTTCAAAACCCTTTTTCCTTAGTTTTTCCAGGTTTTTAGCTAAATACCCCTCATTACTATATATGTTACTGATAATGTAATAACCCGGTGTTTGGATATACGTATTTGAAAACCGCTTGATATTTATTTTATGTAGCCTAAAGGCAGCCTCCATTTTATCGGTATCCCCAAGAGGCGCCATTTTGGATGCCAGGATAGGGCTATGACTGGTGGGGATAGTTACAGCTTGCTCCTCTTCACTCCCCGTTATTCTTTCTTTATTATCCTGACCATAGGTAAGGGTCGCAATTAATAAAAATAGCAAGGGTAAATAATTTTTTATATTTATAAGAGTAGTCCGCAATACAATTAGTTGTTAAGAGCTTAAGCAGTTGAAACCTGTAAAATTCAACTTCGGTTTCCTCAAAAAGGGAAACACCAAACCCATTAATATCATAAGAACGTCAAAACTAGACGCCCTAGTACGGTTTGAAAATTATTTGTTGTGAACACTGTAATTTCCATGGTGTAACCTTGGTTTCATACGCTTTAACAGCGCATCCAAGTAGATTTACCCAAGCTTCTAAGCTTGCAGGAAGATCAAATAAGAAATAAATAAGGATAATAAAGGGTACTTAAGATTTAAGTACAGAACTTGGATAATAATATAAATGACGTCTATGGAAATTAACTAGAAACCTTGTTTTACATGTTTCAGTTCCTTGCGCCTAGAATTCACGGTTCATTTAAGGATTGTTAGAAATCCGCTGTGGGAAGTACGGCGCCATCAAGCGTGATGGCTAAAGAATAAAGAAGGATTGGTGTGAGCTATGCAAATCAACCAAATAAAAAAACACCCACAAAAGCAGGTGTTTTATATATAAAATGGCGTCTCCTATTAGTTCTCTTTTTTGTCTTCCAAGACTTCATCATCTTTGGAAGCATCCTTAAACTCTTTAATACCACTACCCAATCCGCGCATTAGTTCCGGTATTTTCTTTCCTCCAAATAGTAGTAGGACAACCACCACTATCAATATGATTTGAGGGGCGCCAATTGCTAAAAATGTGTTTAATGTGATCATAGTAAGATGATTTATTAGAAACAAAGGTACTAAAAAAGATGTTAGTAGCCTGTTAATTTTAATCGCTAAAATATATTTTAATTCTTACAAAGCAGAATATATTTTGTGAAAGAATACTTTTGTGGTGAAATCGCAATTACCTATCAAAATTTATACTAAAGATAATTAAAGTTAATTTGTAAGCTTATCTTTGTTTATTATGGCCAAAAAAAAACAAAAGAGAAAGGAAATTAAGAGAAAGCTTCTGCACAAGTACCGCTTGGTCATCCTTAACGAGAGTACTTTTGAAGAAAAGATTTCATTTAAGCTCAACAGAATGAATGTTTTTGTTACGGGCTCCTTGTTTATTATAGGCCTCATCGCCTTCACCACACTCTTAATCGCCTTTACCCCGCTGCGGGAGTATATCCCCGGTTACTCCTCCACCAAGTTAAGAAGACAGGCTACAGAGCTTACCTATAAAACTGACTCTTTGGTGACGGTCCTAAATTATACCAACAGGTATTTAGATAACATTCGGAAAGTATTGACAGGCGACATTGAAAATAATGAAATTAACCGCGACTCCTTGTACGAGCAGTATAAGATAGACCCTTCTACCATTGATCTCAACCCCATTAGGGAAGATTCTTTACTAAGGGCGCAGGTGGCTAGGGAGGACAAATACAATTTATTTGAAAGAAATCTTAACAGTCCGGGAAGGGTATTGTTTACTCCCCTGAGCGGGACCATCTCACAAGGATTTAATCCAGAATCCAAGCATTATGCCGTAGATGTTGTGGCCCCCACAAATAGTCCGGTGAAAGCAGTGGCCAATGGAACGGTGATTTTCGCGGAATGGACCGCCCAAACAGGTTATGTTATTATATTGGAACACGCAGACGGACTCCTTAGTGTATACAAGCATAACGGCTCGCTGAACAAGGAGCAAGGCGATATTGTTCGCGCTGGGGAAGTGGTTGCCTCTGTTGGCAACACCGGGGAGTTCACTACCGGTCCCCACCTTCACTTTGAACTGTGGAGTGACGGAAGTCCGCTAAACCCAATGGATTTTATAGATTTTAAATAGTAAAGAATGAGTTTAAAGTCCTTAGCTGCCAAGATATTTGCCAAAGTGGTTGCAAGAAAAACTGCAAAATGGGTAGAAAACCCAATAGCAACTCAGGAAAAAGTTTTTGCCTCCCTTATAGGGCAGGCAAAGGATACTGTTTTTGGGAAAGACCATAATTTCTCCCAAATTCAATCGCACGCCGATTTTGTAAAGCACGTTCCCATAAGGGACTACGAAGAAGGCAAGGCCTATATAGAGCGGGTTATTGCTGGAGAAAGCAATATTGTATGGCCTGGAAAACCCACCTATTTTGCCAAAACATCGGGGACTACTTCCGGAGCCAAATTTATTCCCATTACCAAGGAATCCATAAAACACCAAGTAGAAGCATCCCGCAACGCCATCCTAACCTACATACACGAAACGGGAAGGGCCGATTTTGTGGACGGAAAAATGATTTTTCTACAGGGAAGTCCGGTAATGAAGGAGCAAAACGGCATTAAAATAGGAAGGCTCTCGGGGATTTCTGCCCATTATGTTCCCAATTACCTACAAAAGAATCGTCTTCCCAGCTGGGAGACCAATTGCCTGGAGGATTGGGATACTAAGGTATCCGAAATCGTAAAAGAGACCGCCCAAGAAGATATGACCGTTATAGCGGGTATTCCCTCTTGGGTGCAAACCTATTTTGAAAAGCTGAACGCTACTACTGGTAAAAAGGTGGGTGAACTCTT
>NZ_VVIN01000074.1:0-13304 GCF_008711145.1 Arenibacter lacus | reverse complement strand
TAGTCAATATCCAGAGGATTGATGTACGTTTCCGGCAGTACTTCTTGTGAATAGTTTAGTACACTAAATAGGAAAACCGCTGTTATAACTATCTTTTTAAAAAATTTCATCTATTTCAGTTTTACAAAAGTTTATGATTGCAAAATTCTTTGCTCGATTTTTATTCAGATCGTTTTATTGAAAACAACCATGGCAATAACTTAGGCTCAGCAAAAGCAGGGTCCCAACTGTTGTGATTGGCATCCCCAAACAGGGTAAGGTTGGGCGCTCCTCCAAACGCCATAATTTTTGCTGTTATATCCAAGGACAATTGCGGATGCACCACATTGTCTTTTGCCCCATGAAAAATCCATAACGGCACCTTGTTGGCATAGATTTCCGACGCTTCTAAATCTCCCCCGCCACAAATAGGAATCGCCGCTGCAAACATGTCTGGTTTTCTATAGAGCATTTCAAAAGTGCCCATTCCTCCCATAGAGAGCCCCATAATATATACCTGGTCTTTCTTTACATAGGCTTCGTTTACCAGCGTATCCATCAAAACCATGGTAAGCTCCATAGCTTTGGTGGGACCTTCACCGTATTCAAAGGAGATTTCCAAGGGTTCTTTGGTGCGATCTACCGCCACCCTGGACCAATAATCATCTTGGGGACATTGTGGAAATAGGATTATTGCAGGGAAATTCTCCCTATTTTCTTCCTCTAGAAACAAATTGCTGCCATGG
This sequence comes from Arenibacter lacus, assembly GCF_008711145.1. NCBI lineage: Bacteria > Pseudomonadati > Bacteroidota > Flavobacteriia > Flavobacteriales > Flavobacteriaceae > Arenibacter > Arenibacter lacus. Next base: position 12,579 of record NZ_VVIN01000074.1, on the reverse strand, counting down.
ACCAATTGCTTTTCGTTATCACTCCCTCTTTCACCTGCCCCGTGCAAGAACAGCACCACGGGATACTCTTCCTCACTGGAAAAATTTTTAGGATATAGAATTCGGTATTGCAGGGAGTCTGTCCCCATTTTAAAAACCTCGGCCTGGTATAAATCACTTTGGGCGTAGTTGGCTGTAAAGGTCAAACAACATAATAACAGCACTAGCTTCTTTTTAGCTTCCATAGGTAAATCCTAATTTGGTTAATCCTTTTTTCACATCCTCGTTTTGCATAAACAGCTTCCACAACAAGCCGGTTCTATAATTTTCGATCATAATGATCTGGGGTCCTTGGTCTATTGCCAGATACGCCTCTGCCACCCAAAAATTATACTGCGGACTAAAGGCGTCATAAAATCCGGCAGGACCTAGTAATTTATCTTTATGCCTATAAAAATAGTGCATGGCCTTTAGCGATTCTGTAGGGGTATAAGGAATACTGCTAATGGCTGCCGTAGGGGAAATAACGCCCACATCGTTAGCGGGGGAATGAGCGCTATACCCCAGGCTACCATCTGAATTTCTAGAATAACTTGCGGATAAGCCCCAACATTCTGGGCCATAACCTAAATATTGCTTTGGGTTCTCTACGGCATACCGATAGTTGATGAGGGCATGATTTTTACTCACCTCCCCATAATCTACAAATTGGTCCTTTAGCCCCATTGGATTCAATCCAAGGAAGGGATAATGGGAAAAAAACAGAGGTCCGCCATAGATCTCCGAGCTTGGATGCTTCACTAACAAAGGGTGACTATAGGTGATTTGGCCCGATTTAATCCCTCCATTGGACGCCCATCCCTGTGTATATACCTCCTTGGAAATGGCAAACTCCGGGGAGGCTGCCGCCAAGACAAATGCTATTAAGGTTTCATTATAGCCTTTTAACTGCAGGTTTATGGCAAAGTTGTAATTAGGGCTCCAATGCCAGTACAGTTCATTTTGGTTTTGGGTATACCAATTCCACTCTACCCCTTTCCACAACCTTTCCGCCTGTTCTGCCAGTTTTATTTCCGTATCGGAACCATCCTTAAAATATTCCTTAACCGTAATCAGTCCTTGAACCAGCAAGGCAGTTTCTACCAAGTCACCTCCGTTATCCTTATCGCTAAAGGGTTTTACCATTCCGGTATTCCCATCTAGCCAATGCGGCCAAGCCCCGTGAAATCGGTCTGCCTTTTCTAGGAAATTTAGCATTTTCTGCAACCTTGCAACCGCTTCTTCCCTAGGAATATAAGCGCGTTCTATTCCCACCAATATGGCCATGAGGCCAAAACCGGTTCCCCCTACGGCCACGGTATGGGCATCATGGGCCGGATTGGCCGGATGAAAGCGTTCCCGGGCGCAACCAGAATTGGTCTCCGCATAATCCCAGAAATATTTAAAGGTCTCCCTTTGGGTAAGCTCCATCAACTCCTCATCCGAAATTGCTTCCACTTGAGGCTCCTCCTTGGGGGTATCTGGTAATTGCGATTCCCCGGTGGGTCCTAGAGGCCCATCGGCAGTACAGGAAAAAAATAGGACAAGGATAAGGGATACCCAAACAGTTCTCATATTCATATTAACTTCAATACTAAGGGTTGGAATTCTAAATCTTCACAAAGCAGCAGTCTTTAGTTGGCGTCGTTTATTGAAAACCCTAATTTTTTCAATCCTTTCTGCACCTCCTTATTGCCCATAAACAGCTCCCACAACATACCGGATCTATAATTTTCTATCATTACCGGAATAGGCCCTTGATCTATGGCCAGGTATCGGGGAACACTCCAATTATGCTCAAAACTAAAGGCATCATAGGGACCGTATTTCCCTATTAAGGAATCTTGTTCCTGATACAAGGTTCGCAAAAATCGCATACTTTCCTCAGGCGTATACGGCATGGAAGACAGCGCAGCGGTTGGTGAAATCACCCCTAAGTCTTGATCGGGCTTATGCACGGAATACCCTTTTATGGAGTAGCTAGAGGTATGCCCCCAAAGATTCTCTCCATATCCTTTGTAATTATTGGGGTTTTCCACCGCATGTTTGTAATGAATCAAGGCATGGTTCTGGTTCAATTTCCAATAATCCCCATATTGATCCGATAACCCTTTGGGATTTAGTCCCAGATAAGAGTAGTGAGCCCAAAACAGGGGACCCACAGGAGATCCTCCGTGCTCATAATGCCTTAATTCGGTTTCTAGGCCATAATAGACCGTGTCCTTTGCAATTTCACCGTTACGGGCCCATCCCTGATGATACACCTCAGCATCAATTGGATGTGTAGGGGAAGCTGCTGCCAATACGTACATCACCAAAGCTTCATTATAACCTCCCACGGGAAAGTTCATATCCCATCCATAGTTGGGGGACCAATGCCAATACAGCACCTTTTCCCCGCCTTTGGTATACCAGTCCCATTCTACTTCTTCCCATAATTTTTGGATTCTACGGCTAATGGATTTTTCTTCCTCGGTAGTACCGCGTCTATCAAAAAACTCCTTTACCGTTAGTAGTCCTTGCACTAAAAAAGCACTCTCCACAAGGTCTCCTCCATCATCTTTTTCACTAAAGGGGGCGGTAGTTCCATCGGGTTTTAACCAGTGCGGCCATACCCCGTGAAAGCGATCTGCTTTCTCCAAAAAATCCAAGATTTTCAAGTAGCGCTCCACCGCTTGCTCTTGGGATATGAACCCGCGTTCTACACCTACTAGGATAGCCATCAGTCCAAATCCGGACCCACCAGTGGTAATAATATCTTTGTGGTGCACCGGGTATACCTCATCCATATGGATACGCTCCCTTGCTAAGCCTGAAACAGGTTCTGCCCCTTCCCAAAAATAATCGAATGTCTGCCGTTGAATTTTATCCAACAATTCCGCATCGCCAATCACCTGGGCAATAGCTTCTTTATTCTTGGTATTGGTTTTTTTTTGGCCGTTGCAGGCTGTAAATAGTAGTGCAACGGCCATTGTTAGTATAACAAAAGATAATCTCATGTATAATAAACTATAAATCGGTATTTCTTATGTTTTGTACTTCTTCCTGGGTAAGGGCTTTGCTGTAGAGTCTCAACTCATCCATAAAGCTGGCGTCGTACAAATGTCCCCACTCGGTAAATCTAGGTTCTCCAGATCCTATGGAAAGCAGGTCGCATCCTGTCCAGTCTACGCCTCCGGCTAAGTCGCTCTGCGCAACCAATTCCCCATCTATATAAACAGTCGCCTTGCTTTCCGAAATGGTAAAGGCCATATGCACCCATTCTCCAACAGCGGTATCAATACGGGCTGCGTCGCCCCCATCTATCCAAGTATCTGCAGTCCCATTTCCTACGTTCAGTTTAAAGATCTGGCTATCCGGGCTTCCCTCTCGGAAGAATCGGAAACCATTTTTCCGATTATTTTGGGTTGCAGGATAGTCGGCATTCTCGGTATCCTCAGGGCCCATGACCAAAATACCTGCCCTATCTGGTGTGGCGTTTACCTTATACCAAAAAGTAGCACTAAATTCTGAGGTGGTTAATCCCGTTGTAGGGAAGGTTAGGTAAGAATCTGCAGCACCTGCGTAGGCGTCGGCCCCTCGAACACTTTCCCCAGCAAAACCGGGACTTCCAATTACCGTTGCTTCTGCATTGGTGAATTTATTCTTGGTATCCCCATCGAAAGGAAGGTAGAACATTTCCCCCTCAAACTCCCCGGTATAGGGATTGGTAACATTTATCATGTCTTGGATATCTGCCTCGGTCAATGCAACATTGAACAATCGCAGTTCATCCATAGGACTGTTATCGGATTTATGATTCCAATAGCTAAAAGTATCCCCTCCAGAACCTATGGTTAACACCTCACACCCGGTCCAATCTACCGGGGCGCTCAAAGCGGCGGTTCTTACAGCCACCCCATTAAAAAAGAGGGTACTTTCTGTGGCAGAAATAGCGAGGGCAATATGTACCCACTCTCCAGTGGTTGCATCCAGCACCCCACCATCGTTCCAACTTTCACCGTTTCCGGTACCTACATTTGCCTTAATGGTCTGATTAGTAACACTGCCTTCTCGGAACAATCGGAAACCTTGAAAGCGATCATCGGCATCGTCCCCAATGACTAGAATACCTGCCCTATCCGGACTGGCGTCCACTTTATACCAAAATGCAGCGGTAAACTCGGTTCCCAACAATCCATCCGTAGGATAGGTTAGGTACGCATCTGTAGCCCCTTTATACGCATTGGTTCCAATTAATCCCTCTCCTGCAAATCCAGGATTCCCCACCTTATCGGCCTGTTTTAATCCTATAAGGTCAAAATAATCCCCGTCGAACGGCATATAAAGCGTTTCTCCGGCGAACATAGGAGTATAGGCGGGTTCCTTTTCAAAATTCACCGTTGCTACGGTGGTTTTCCCTTCTAGATCCGTTGCGGTAACAGTTAGTTCATGGGAACCATCTGCCAACTTATCGTACACTAGGTCATTGACCAATAGACGGCGATAGTCCTTAAAACTGCTATAGCTACCAATTTGGGCGCCATTGAGCATCACCGCTACCGTCGCGATTTCGATATCATCGGTTACTTCAAAATCGATCGTAATGGAGGTCACCACATCCAATACTTTTATTTTCACACCATCCGTAGGGTAATTGATTTTTACCTGTGGAGCGGTCTCATCGGCTCCTGGAGCTACTTGGGTTATAGGATCTATTCCTTGGTCACAACCGTAGAACAAAAACACGGCGACCAAACTGACACAAACTCTTAGTATATTTTTCATTTTTCCCATGGTATTTCTTAGTTATTGTTCCCATTTAAAATTGGAAACTGGTCTACTTGACTCTGTGGATAAGGCAGATAAATCTTATTCTCGGTAAAGGTCCGCCCGTCGTAGCTCAGTTCATTAAAACGGCCTAAGCGCACCATATCGTAATATCGTTTCCCCCATTCCATGCTCAGTTCGGCGAATTTCTCCTCCAAAACCTGATCTAGGGTCACGCCAGACAATGGAGCCATATTGGCCCTTGCCCTTACTTGGTTAACTGCTTGGTCTGCACTCATTCCAGTACTGGAAGCCCCTTGCGTTAAGGCTTCTGCATATACCAATAAAATCTCGGCATAACGTATTACGTTGAAGTTTTTATTACTACCATAAGCCGTTCTCCCCGGAATTAGCTGATTGGAAGGCAAATAGTGCTTCCCACTTGCGAACAGCGCCCTAGGGTAATCGTTGATAACATCGCCATCCCTAGTAGTGTTAGAAACAAAACTAGGCAGGTTGGTGTAATTGGGATCGGATTGGATCTCTGCAATCCCTCTATCCGTAAACAATACGCTGGTTTCCAACCGCACGGTTTCCCCGCGATCTAGCATAAACTTTATAAATTTCATACTGGGCTCAAAAAATCCCCAACCACTACTTGCGCCTTCCACTGCAGGGGTCCAGTTTTGTGGACCATAGGGTGCATAAAGATGTCCAGATCTATCGCCTTCTCCCTGGTTATAGTCTGAGTATTGAAGATCTAAAATGGTTTCATTGCTTAATTTTCCCGGAATTTTAAACTGCTCGTAATAGTCCGGATAAAGGGAAAACTTCCCTGAGTTTATAATTTGGCCGGCCGCATCTGCCACCACCTGATAATTCTTCAATTCCTGATTTGCCAAGGCTTTAATCGCCAAAGCGGTATACTTGGTAACCCCACCAGGAAGATCGGTACGCTCATTGGGCCTTAGGCTAGGCAAAAAGGGAATGGCTTCATCCATCTGGTCCGAGATATGCTGCATTACTTCCTCCTTAGTGGGTACTGTTTCCACATCCAAAAGAACATCCGTATTGGACGATTCTGGGATAAAAACATCTCCCCATACCTGCGATATATGGAACAACATCATTCCTCTAAGCACTTTTGCTTCGGCAATGTATTGGTTGCCCAAAGCCACCCCTCTTTCATCGGCAAACTCTTGGTACCTTGCAATTTGCTCCATGGCCGTATGGGCCGATATCACATCTACATATATATTCTCCCATAACGAATTATACATCCAATAATCCTTGTTGTAATTAAATTTATCCGTCTCGGCAAAATCTTGCTGATCTCCAAGTCCACCCGCATTCACATCATCGCCTCTGACCGCAATTAACAGCGGTTGTTCCCAGCCCCTTGCCTGAAAGGCCTCATAGACCCCTACCATGGATAGTTGCATATCTTCCGTTTTGGTAAAATCCGTTCCCCCGGCAAAATTATTATTCAGCTCGGGCTCATCTAATTTGTCCGTACATCCCATATACCCCAAGGATGCGATGGCCAATAGAACTAGCGTTGCTATTTTATATGATTTTTTCATCAGTTTATGTTTTATTATTTTTTTCGATTTAATCTATTTAAGCCAACCCCTTTTTCGTTCTTTGTTAAAGGGGATTACCTCCAATTCTTTAAATTTTTATATTCACTCCAATAGTGTAAACCGAAGGAATTGGATAGGTTTCGTTATCTACCCCATTAGCCACCTCAGGATTAAATCCGTTGTAGTTAAAAAGGGTCAATGGTTTTTCGGCGGTTAAATAAATCCTGGTTTCTGGTATTCCAGAATTGGATCCTTTCCTATTTAAGGTATACCCTAAGGTTATGTTCTGAATCCTAAAGAAATCACCATCCTCAATAAAGTAATCGCTAAGTCGTTGGTTCCATCCTTTTCTGATTCCTGCAGCAGAGGGGTAGCTATTGGAGGTTCCCTCCCCATGCCAACGATTCATGGCAAAATCGCGATCTACATTGGTGTCGTTGGTAAAGATTACCTCACCCCTTTTTCGGTTCAAGATCTTATTCCCCCCTTGCCCCAATGCAGATGCAGATAGGTCAAAGCCTTTGTAGTTAACACCAATATTAAACCCAAAGGAATAGGATGGCAAGAAGGACCCAAGGACCACCCTATCATCATCATTAATTTCCCCATCTCCATTCTGATCCTTGTATTTAAAATCTCCGGGTACCAAGTTATTGGCGACGGCCACTGGATCTGCCTGTATTTCGGCCGCATTTTGATATACGCCAGCCACTTCCCTACCGAAAAACGCAAAAATGGGTTGGCCTACCATAGATCGTTGTCTAAACTCTGCCGTTCCGGCATCTAGGGCAACTGCCCCATTAATATCCAATACTTCGTTCTTTAGTGTGGCTATATTGGCACCAATAGAATAGCTAAAATCATCCGCAACCTGCTTGTCCCAGTTGAGCGCCAGTTCAAAACCAGAGTTTCTAATCTCCCCCACGTTTTGCCTGGTACTGCCTGGTATTAATGGACGCGCCACAGGAATAACTGCATCCTTTGTATCCCTAATATAATAATCGGCCTCAAGGCTTAGGTTATTGTCCAGGAACCTTGCAGAGATACCAGCGTTTATTTCTTCGGTTACCTCCCATTTTAGGGCGGTAAAATCACTGTTCGTTTTCAACCCACTGAATTGAGTATCCCCAAGAGCGGTAAGTACCACGGATGAGGTTATAGAACCGTCACTGGAAGCAATTTTATCGTTCCCCAACTCTCCCCAGCTTCCGCGTAATTTCAGGTAGTCGAAAATTCCATTGTTGTCCATAAAATTCTCCTCGGTAACTACCCAACCGGCACCCACGGTGGGGAAATACCCCCATTTTTCCTGATACTTATTGGTACCATCGGCACGGAAGGTACCGTACAGCAGGTAGCGATTATCATAGTTATAGGAAACCCTGGTGAAATAGGAGAAACCATATTCCCTTTTCCCATCATCTCCTACCCCAGCGGTAACTATCGACTGAGCCTGATCTAGGAAATAGGCTTCTTCCCCAGATTGCGGAAAGTTTAGGCCTTCTGCCCTAAGTAGATCAAAGGATTCGTCCCTAAAGGAAGATCCTAAGAGTACCGTTAAATCGTGTTTCCCGAAAGAATTGGTATAGGTTAGGGTATTGTCCCAAATTTGATTGGAAATAGTAGCATTCCTTTTGATCAATTGAGAATTTTCTCGTTGAAAATTGTTACCTATAAAATAGGGTAGCCTCACTTGTCTGCCCTCCATAGTTTCAAAATTGTGATTGTAAGCGGTTTTAAAGGTCAACCGTTCCGGTACAATATTCACCTGGGCATAAAAATTAGCCAACACATTTCTAATTTTCAACCTGTTCTCATTGAGGTCCATTAACGGGAATGGATTTTGTCCACCACGATATCCCAAATCCTGCGCATTGGCATAGTTTTTCGGGAATGCATTGGTATTCTGTGGATCTAGAACGGGTAAAATAGGCACTGCAAAGTAGGCACTTCTCCATGCTGAGTTCTCCGCATCGTATCTGGTGGCATTACTTATGATGGTATTCCCACCCACTCTTAACCAATCCGAAACTTTAAAATCTATCTTACTCCTTAAGTTAAATCGGTCGTACTGGTTCTTCATTTTAAGGATTCCCTGTTGACCAAAGTAATTGGCTCCTATAGAATAAGTAGCATCCTCACTCCCACCAGTGATACCAATGCTATGACTGGTGATAAGGGCCTGACGGGTAATTTCATCGTACCAATCGGTATTTACGTTTGGTACATTTGGGTTCACCCTACTTCTACCATAACGCTGCATTGCATTTAGAATGAATTGGGCATCCGGAGCAGATCCAGACTCCATAGCGATGGTAGTAAACTGCTCTGCGTTAGCCAATTTTAAAATGTTTTGTGCCACTTGAAATCCGGAATACCCGTCATAGGTAATTTCTGGACGTTGATTAGGGGAGCCAGATTTAGTTTCTATAAGCACCACCCCATTAGCAGCGCGCACCCCATAAATAGCGGCTGCAGAAGCATCTTTCAATATAGATATGGAAGTAATATCGGAAGTATTAAGAAAGTCGATATTGTTAAAGAACATACCGTCTACAACATATAAAGGACCCGAAGCGCCCTGATCGTACGATCCAATTCCCCGCACTCTCACCGTTGGGGATTGCCCGGGGCTACCATTACCGACAATCTGTAATCCTGCAACTTTTCCTTGCAAGGCTTGCATAGCCTGCCCTGTGGGGGTAGCCGCAAGCTCCTCGGATTTTACAGTTGTTATTGCAGAGGTAAGGTCTTTCACCCTCATCTCTCCATACCCTACAACCACTACCTCATCTAGTGCTTGGGCATCTTCCTCTAGTTGAATATTAAAGGAAGATTGGTTATTAACTGGAATTTCGACAGTGGTGAAGCCTAGGTAACTAAAGACCAACGTCCCATTGCCTGGAACATTCCCTAGTACAAAATTTCCATCAAAATCTGTCTGTGTTCCTGTAGTGGTTCCTTTAACAATAACAGAAGCCCCTGGTAAGGGCTGATTGTCAGTGTCCGTCACCTCCCCACGAACAGTAATATTATCCTGGGCGTTGGTAAAGCCCACGAACAATAAAAACGAAATTAACAATAAGCTGTCTTTTATTTTCATAATCCATAAAAATTGAGTTAGATATTCACTAAATTACTAAAACCAACTACTGACAAGGGCTTGGAATGATACATAATAACTACATCATAAAAAAATAGGCCTACAAGCCCCAGTGTATAAGCCTTTGCAGTAATAATGACAAGGCTTTATTAAGATAAACTAACAAAATGATGTACTAATGATGTATTCCGTTTTTGTAAGAAAAACAACGGTTTACATGCCAAATCCCCCTGTTTTTCTTACTTCATGGTAATTAGGAAATTGGAGATATTCTGTTCACTGTTCAATTCCAGTTTTTTCCGAAGACGGTAACGATGTATTTCTACACCCCTTGTACTGATCCCCATTAGAGGCGCAATTTCCTTGGAAGAAAGATTCATTTTCAGGTAGGCGCATAGTTTAAGATCCTTAGGCGTAAGTTTTGGATAACGCTGCAACAGCGTCTCAAAAAAGTCGTTGTGCAATTCTTTAAAATTGACTTCAAAATGCCTCCATTCTTCATCATCACTAATGGCACTATTCAGTTTTTTCATGAAGGAGCGATACCGTTGCTGATTGTCAAATTTAGATTTATTCATCACCAACAGATTTTTAAGCTCCAGAATTAGTTCGTTCTTTCTTGCCATACTCATGGTGGTACTCGCCAACTCCTTTTGTTTCATACGCACCTCTCTGGCCAGTTTATCTTTTTCTAACTGCGCCAACTCCTCTTCTTTCTGCCGCTCTAAATTTTCTTTTAACACCCTATGTTTACGATCCAGTTTTCGTTTGTTCACCCATCTTACAATAAAAATGACCATAACCCCCATAAATCCATAGAACACCAAACTCATAGCAGAAAGATACCAAGGCGGGCGTATGCTAAAAGCCACTTGTTTGGGGTGGGACCTATTCCCATCTATGCCAATGGTATAGACGTTTAAGATGTAGTTTCCATAGAGCAGATTGTGAAAGGAAATGCTACCCGTTTCATGTACGCCAGTCTGCTCTAAAGGCCCTTTTAGCTCATAGAAATATCTGGGTTGCAACATACTAGGCGCTGACACCTCCATGGTAATATGTTGGGAAGCCTTATAGGGGATATCCAAAGGAAAATTCTGTAAGGCATGAATCGTTTCCTCATCTTTAAACCACACCAATTTAGGGGTCGTTAATGAAAAATCCTGAAGATGTCTACGAAGTTTGGCGAGGTTTAATTTGCTAAAACCATCACTAAGGGTGAAAAAATAGATGCTATCGTTTAGCTGTTCCATCCTTTCAGCCGCTGGAATTAGACGTTTTCCCAACTGCGCATCTTGGAGTATAATTTGATCATCCCTAAGGTTGGTTACCAACAGCTCCTTATCCCCTTCATTATCTATAAACCAATAGTTGTTCTCATCAAAATGCACTAAATCCTTGTGATTATAGTCCTGAAACTCTTCAAACAGGATTATCTTCTCCACAATGGGATCATATTTATACCAAATACCCTCTATATAAAAGACTATTTGATTTTTAATATTAAAGAGTTTTATGTTGTAATTATTTGGGATGCTTTCCAACCCAAATTCTTGCTTATGGACTACTTTGTTATACTCCCTATTTAGTATGATCCGATATAATCCCTTGTAAGGATGGGCAACCCAGAGCGTGCTGGAATTCTCAAAGGTTAAGTACTTTACCGGGAAGGAGATCCCTTGGATGGGCGCCACTTTCCAATTCCCTTCCACATCCTTATGAAACCTTGCAAGACCGGTATAGGTACCCTGTAGGTAGAGCGATTTTGAAGTGGGTACCTTCACCAATTGGTACCCTCCGGAAATATCGGATATTTTAGTAAGGGTCCCATTTTCCAGTTTAAAAGTCCCCGTATTATGACCACAGAGTAAATCTCCCTCCATCACCTCCAGATTCCAAATATGTCCTTGGGAACCAGGAACAAATTTAAGGCTGTCCCTTTCAAAGTAATGAATACCTGTATTGCTTCCCAGGTAAAAGGTATTGTTGTGCTGGGCCAGGTCGTATACCGTTCCTACGGCACCCGAATAATCGGTATAATAGGTGAGCGGATTGTCTATTTGCAATCTATCAATCCCATTATCCAAACCCACCCAAAGTTGGTTGCCGAAATTCTCCATTGCCAAAACGGTGTTATTTTGCAAGCCCACTTCCCTGTTTAGGCATTGATAGGTGTTTTTTTCCCAGTCATAAAAGTATATTCCATTCTTAATCGTTCCCAAGGCCAATTTGCCATTAGCCAAGGGCAGCACCTGATTTAGTTGGTGTTGTTTTAACTCTTTATTGATCTCATCAGGGAAGGGCTCCAACCCATCGTCGGTCAGTAAGTATGCCCCGTGCAGCTTGGTCCCAATGATTAAGCCATTGGAAGTGGCTTTTAGTTCTACCACGATTTTATCGGATAAAGAAGTGGTCCCCTCAACGGGAAACAACTCTCGGTTTTGAATATAGCTCAGACCATTTTGTCCGCCAGCCACAAAAATCCTATCCTTCCAAACTACCATATGGTTCATCACAAACCGGGGTTCTAACATGGTAATCCCGTTATCCTTATAAACATAGATTCCGGTGAAGGACCGGAAGACAATACCCTCTCCAAATGGTAGAATTTGCCAAAACTCTTCACTAGTAAACTCGTGATCCCCAATTAGATGGGTTAAGGAAGTATAGTCCAATCCGCCAAAATCATTTTTTTCCCAATATCCAAATTCTTCATAGGAGCCGGTATAAATCCTTTCCTCAATCCAGGCTACAGAACGGATGATGGTCTTATTGGGTAGTGGGTACAAGGACCATTGCTCCCCGTTATAATGCAGTAATCCCTTCCCATTGGCCACATAGAGTTCTCCCTCCGGATCTACGGCAAGGTCCCAGTTATTACTGGCAGCCTGATACTCAAAAATTGGATAGTTCTGAATGGGGGGCAGTAGTAGCTGTGCTTCCACCTTAAACAGCATCGTTAAAAAGAAAAGAACAGTGATTATACAAGAACTAATATTTCCCATAGATAGTGCAACACATTGATTTTGCCAATAGGTGAGGAAGGTACGAAAATTGAGGCAATCTGTCTTATTCTAGACTACCTACCAGCAATAAAACCTTGGATGAGCACTGCTAGATACAACC